>CALRVO020000217.1:0-6819 GCA_943371595.1 Sphingomonas paucimobilis | reverse complement strand
TGGGCGGCGCGCCGGCCGACGTGGTGCTGACCGAGATCCAGCAGCGCACGGCCGAGCAGCTGTTCCGCACCCTGGGCGAGCTCAAGGGCGGGGCCATGAAGTTCGGCCAGGCCCTGTCGGTCTTCGAGGCGGCGCTGCCCGAGGAGGTCGCCGGTCCCTACCGCGACCAGCTGACCAAGCTGCAGGACTCCGCGCCCCCGATGCCGACCCAGACGGTCCGCGAGATCCTGGCGCGCGAGCTCGGTCCGGACTGGAAGGAGCACCTGGTCTGGCTCGACGGTGGTCCCACCGCGGCGGCGTCGATCGGCCAGGTCCACCGCGGCCGGTGGCGCGACGAGTCCGGGCGCGAGCGCGACGTGGCGGTCAAGGTCCAGTACCCCGGCGCCGGTGAGGCGCTGCGCTCCGACCTGCGCCAGCTGTCGCGGCTGGCCCGCACGGTGGCACCGGTCTTCCCCGGCATCGACATCAAGCCGCTGATCGAGGAGATGCAGGAGCGGGCGGTCGAGGAGCTCGACTACGAGCTCGAGGCCGAGGCCCAGCGGGCCTTCGCCGCGGCGTACGCCGGCGACCCCGACATCGTGGTCCCCGAGGTCGTGGCGGTGGGCGCCACCGTGATCGTGACCGAGTGGATGGACTCGGAGTCGTCCCTGGCCTCGATCATCCGCGACGGCACCGTCGAGCAGCGTGACCACTACGGCGAGCTGCTGGCGCGCTTCATCGTCTCGGGTCCGGCGCGCACCGGCATGCTCCACGCCGACCCGCACCCCGGCAACTTCCGCATCATCCCGGCCGCCGACGGCGGGCTCGGAAAGCTCGGCGTGCTCGACTACGGCGCCGTCGCCCGGCTGCCCGAGGGCACCATGCCCTCGGCCATGGGCAGCCTGATCCGGCTGTGCGCCCTCCACGACGGCGAGCTGCTGCTCGCCGGCCTGCGCCGCGAGGGGTTCGTCAAGGACAAGATCAAGCTCGACCCCGAGCCGCTGATGGACTACCTCGCGCCGTTGGTCGAGCCGACGGAGGTCGAGCGGTTCCGCTTCACGCGCGAGTGGATGCGCACGCAGTTCCAGCGCATCAACAACCCCCGCGAGCCCGCCTACACGGTGGCGATCAAGCTCAACCTGCCGCCGTCCTACCTGCTCATCCACCGCACCTTCGTCGGGTGCATCGGCGTGATGAGCCAGCTCGAGGCGGAGGCGCCGTTCAAGGCGATCCTGATGGAGTACCTGCCGGGCTTCGCCGAGGAGCCCGGACGGGCCTGACCGGCGTCAGGTCAACGGCAGGTGCATCACGTGCAGCCCGACCCGGCCGTGGGCGCGTGAGTCGAAGGCCTCGGGCACGGTCCCGAGGACCCGGAAGCCCAGGCTCTGCCACAGCCGTACGGCGGCCACGTTGGTCTCGACGACGGCGTTGAACTGGATCGCGGCGTAGCCGTGGTCGCGGTGCCACTGCACGACGTGCTCGCCGAGCCGGCGTCCGACGCCGCGCCCCTGAGCGTGCGGCGCGACCATGAAGGACGCGGTGCCGACGTGGCGACCGCGACCGGGTCGGTTGGGCCCCATCTTGGCGCTGCCCAGGACGAGGCCGTCCTCCTCCAGGACGACGGTCTCGCCGGGCGGGCTCTCGGCCCACCACGGCAGCGCCTCGTCGCTCGAGAGCCCCAGCGGGAAGGCGTAGGTCTCCCCCGCCTCGACGATCTCGTGCCAGAACGCGAAGACCGTCGGCCAGTCGGCCTCGGTCATCGGCCGGACCACACCCGGGCTCACTCGCCCACCTGACCGTCGACGGCCTCGCGGATCAGGTCGGCGTGGCCGTTGTGGCGGGCGTACTCCTCGATCATGTGCAGCAGCACCCACCGCAGGCTCACCCCCTCGCCGGTGCGCGGGTGACGGCGCACCGAGACCGCGTCGATGCCGCCCTCGGCCAGCGCGGCGTCGATGTGGGCGTCGCAGGCGGCGACGACGGTCTCGTAGAGGTCGTGGAGGTGGTCGGGGTCGTCGTCGGCGGCCGTGCGGAACTCCCACTCCGGGTCGGCGTCGAAGTCGACGTCGGTGAACGGCTCGGTGGTCTCGGCGCCGCGCAGGTTGACCGCGAACCACCAGTCCTCGACCAGGATCACGTGCTTGAGCAGGCCGGCCAGGTGCAGCGTCGACGGCGGGTGGGTGGTCGCCATCTGCGCCTGGGTCAGCCCGCGCGTCTTCCAGCGGAACGTGTCGCGGTGGTAGTCGAGGTAGGCCCGCAGCATCGTCACCTCGTCGGCGGCGTAGGGCGGGTCGGTGCGGTGGGCGGGCTCCGAGAGGGTCACGGGGCGACGCTAGTGCGCGCGGCGGACGGTCGTCGTCCTGATTTCCTAGAAGCCCGCCACGGCGAAGCCGGCGACGCAGAGCACCGCGAGCGGCAGGGCCAGGGTCGCGACGCGGGCCCGCTCGGCGTGGTCACGCGGCAGGACGGCGACGAGACCGAGCGCGACGGTGACCGTCAGCAGCGCGGTGTCGGGCAGGGCCCGGCGTACCCACGCCTCGGCCAGCACCACGCCGACCGGCAGCGCGACGGCGACGGCGGCACGCCACCGGTGGGGGTCGCGCGACCAGGCACCTGCGGCGCCGAACGCGGCGCCGGCGAGCACCCCCAGCACGCACCAGGTCACCGTGTGCGCCGTGACCAGCTGCACGGGCGCGGCCAGGTCGACCACGACCGCCGCGAGGTAGTAGGACTCCACGGCCACCACGAGGAGCACCGCACCGGCCGCCGCGGCCACCTCCGGGGCGCCCCGGAGGACGCGGCCGAGCGCGAAGGCCGCCACCGCCCACAGCGCCGAGGAGTTGGCCAGGTCGGCCAGCGGGTAGGGCAGCAGCCGGATCAGGACGAGGTCGACCACCCCGAGCGCGACCCCCAGCCCGGCCGTCCGGGCGAGCACCGCCGTGGTGTCGTGGTCGGTGGCCGGGGCGGTGGTCTGCGTCGTCATGTGCTCGACGCTAGGCAGCCGCGGGGGCCGCCGCCTCCGTCGCAGGTGCCGGTCAGCCGGCCGCAGGTGCCGGGTCGTGGCCCGGTCGGCGGTCGGTGACGCAGTAGGCCAGGCCGGCCGGGTCGGTCAGGGCCGTCCACTGCTCGCGCACCGCGACCACGCGCCCGCCCAGGGCGACGTGCCGGGCGACCTCGGCCACACGGTCGTCGGCCGACAGGTCGAGGTGGAAGCCCGGCCCCCGGTCGTCGTCGAGACGCTGGAGCAGCAGACGCAGCGGACCGGGCCCGTCGAGCCGGCGGAACTCGCCGTCGGGCGGGTCGGTCGGCGTCGGGGTGAAGCCGGTCAGCGCGGACCAGAACCCGCACTCCTCGTCGTACGCCGCCGCCGCGACGTCGAGGCAGACCTGGTCGACCGCCGACCGGCCGCCGGGCCAGGTCACCGGGGAGGGTCGGAGGGACGCGGGGTGGGCGACGTAGCAGAAGCTCAGGCCCGCCGGTGAGCGCAGCACGACATGGCCGGGGTCGGCCACCTCGACGGCGCCGAGCCCGACGGCCCGGTCGGCCGCGGCGCGCGGGTCGGTGACGTGGAGGTCGAGGTGGAGGCCGGAGGGTCCCTCGGCGAGGCGCTGCACGCGCAGGAGTGCGTCGCCGTCACGGGGCACGAGGGTCGCGAACTCGAGGTCCTCGCCGCGCGGCGCGGAGACCCGGCTCCCGGTGACCTCGGCCCAGAAGACGACGCCGGGCTCGAACGCGCGGTCGGTGAAGTCGAGGAAGGCGCTGAGCCAGAACGGCGCGGCCCACGGTGGGACGGGCGCGACGGCGGGGCTCACGCGGGCCCGGCCGGCTTGTGCAGGACCGCGCCGGTCGGGGTGACGACCACGTCGTCGCCCTCGACGACGGCGGTGCCGTCGACGAGCAGGCTGAAGTCGGGGGCCGAGCGTGGTGGGTAGAGCAGGGTGACGAACGGGTTGGCGCTCACGTTGGCGAGGCTGCCGCGGCCCGGGGCGACCACGCGCAGGACGCCGCCGTCGAGCACCGGGGCGACGCTGACGGCCTTGACCCGTCCGTCGGCGCCGGAGGTGGTCAGCAGGAAGCCGGCGTCGAAGTCGGCGAGGGTCTCGCCGAGCCGGTCGACCGCGACGGGGATGCTCATGGACCCACCGTAGCCACCTCCGCGGGTCACCACAGGCCGACGACGTCACCGCCGATCCGGACGACGAACGCGCTGACGACCACGATGAAGAAGACCCGCACGAACCCGGCGCCGCGCGCGACCGCCGTACGCGCCCCGAGGTAGCCGCCGACGACGCTCGCGGCGCCCATCACCAGCCCGACGTGCCACAGCACCGCGCCCTGGGGGATGAACACGCAGAGGGCGGCGAGGTTGGTGGCCCAGTTGGCCAGGCGCGCCTTGGCGCTGGCCTCGAGGAAGCCGTACCCCATCAGTCCGACCAGCGCGAAGACGAAGAAGCTGCCGGTGCCGGGCCCCAGGGCGCCGTCGTAGAAGCCGACGAACAGGCCGGTCAGCATCGCGACCGCCGTGTGCCGGCGTCCGGTGAATCGCAGCGCGGTCTCCTCGCCCAGGCTGGGTCGCAGGACGACGTAGGCCCCGACCAGCACCAGAGCCACCAGCACGATCGGGTCGAAGGCGCTGCGGGGGATGAGGCTTGCGACCAGGGCGCCGCCCACCGAGCCCGTGAAGGCGAAGGCCATCAGCGGCAGGAAGGTGCGCGGGTCGGGTCGCACCCGCCGGTAGTAGGTCGCCGAGCTGATCGAGGTGCCGCAGATGCTGGCGAGCTTGTTGGTCGCCAGCACCTGCACCGGGCTGGCGTCGGGCAGGCCGAGGAGCAAGGCCGGCAGCTGCACGAGCCCTCCCCCGCCGACGACCGCGTCGACGTAGCCCGCCGTCAGGGCCGCGACTGCGAGCAGGACGAGCACGGTGGTCGACGGCTCAGGCACCGGGTCAGGTTAGGAGGCCCGGCGGGCGCTCCGGTCAGCCGGGCAGCGTGTAGCGGTAGACGACGATGCGGGCGTCGGTGACCGCGGGCGTGCAGGCGGAGCTGCTGCGCTTCATGAACACCTTGACGGCACGTCCGGCGGTCGACGACCCGGTGACGGTCTCGGACATCTCGATGGGCAGGTGGATGTAGTCGACGAACTGCTGCGGGTCGTTCGCCAGGTCGACGCTGCTGGGCGGACGGAACTCGACGCCGGGCAGGGCCGTCTGCTGGGACCAGAACCCGTTGCCGTTGTAGTTGACGCTGTCGGTGCGCTGCGGGCTGCTGGCCGAGATCACCCGGTCGCCGGCGTCGGTGATCTTCATGTCGAGGCCCCGGCCGCCGGAGGAGCTGGCCGTGCAGCCCTCGGGGTAGACCAGACGCGCGAAGCCCGACGCGACGTCGAGGGTGTTGGCCGGCTGGGTCCAGGTCGCCGTGAGCTGGGCGCCCGTCGCCGGTGCACCGCCCGGCCACGAGCCGTTGGCGACGGTCACGTCGCCGAAGGTGCGGTTGACGGCCAGGACCCCGGAGTTGAAGAGCAGGTTCTTGACCCCCGACGTCATCCGCGTCGAGCTGATCGCCCCCTCCTTGATGTCGATGCCCGTGATGGTCTCGTCGGCGATCTCGGCCGACTCGACACCGCCGGTCTTGATCTCGCTGCGACTGACCGAGCTCTCCCCCATCTCAGCGACCCCGATCGAGGAGTCCGCGATCGCGCGCGACCCGACCGACCCGCTGGCCAGGTCGTCCGCCCCGACGCCACCGTCGGCGATCGAGCGCGGGCCCACCACACCGGCGGCGAGGTCGGCCGCCCGGACCGCGTTGTCGGCGATGTGGCGCTGCGTGACCGCGTTGCTCGCGATGTGGCGGCTCTTCACGCTGTTGTTGGCCAGGCCGGCGGCGTACGCCGTACCCGTGCCGAGCGAGAGGACGACGGCCAGGGTGGCCATGACGTTGGCGTAGGTGGGCTGGGGCAGGCGGACGGGCATGGGAGGGACCTTTCCGAGGTGGTCGGGACACTCGACGCTAGGTCGACGAATACCCCGGCGACATGGTCATTTCGGGCCGGTTTGGTCCCGGAGCGGGGCCACGTGCCCGTGGGTCCTACGGTGGAGCGGTGCGGATCGTCTCCTTGCTGCCCTCGACGACCGAGATCCTCTTCGCCCTGGGCGCGGGGGACGACGTGGTCGGGGTGACCTTCGAGTGCGACCACCCGGCCGAGGCCCGCGACCGGACGGTGGTGTCGAGCACGTCGCTGCCACCGGGGCTCTCCCCCGCCGAGATCGACGCCCACGTCGCGGCGGCGCTGGCCCGCGGCGAGGACCTCTACCGCCTCGACGCCGGCGCGCTGGCCGGGCTCGACGCCGACCTCGTGGTCACCCAGGACCTGTGCGCGGTCTGCGCGATCGACGTCAGCGTCGTCGACGACGCCCTGGCCCACCTGGGCTGCACCGCCGACGTGCTGACCTTCGACCCGCACACCGTCGAGGAGGTGCTGGCCTCGGTGCTCACCCTGGGCGCCGCCGTGGGGCGCGTCGACGAGGCCGAGGCGCTGGTGACGTCGCTGCGCGACCGTCTCGACGTCGTACGCCGTGGGGTGGGCGAGGGCGCGCGGCCGCGGGTCGTCGTGCTCGAGTGGACCGACCCGCCCTACGCCCCCGGTCACTGGATCCCCGAGATGGTCGAGATCGCCGGCGGCGACTGCGTCCTGGGCGCCGCGGGCGAGAAGTCGACGCGGGTGCTGTGGGACGCCGTGCACGAGGCCCGGCCCGACGTGGTGGTCGTCGCGCCGTGCGGCTACGACCGGGCCGGCGCCCGGGCCCAGGCCGACGCGCTGGTGGCGTCGGGGCTGCTGCCGCCG
>CALRVO020000216.1:0-6860 GCA_943371595.1 Sphingomonas paucimobilis | reverse complement strand
TGGGGATGCCGGCGCGCGCGGAGGCTTCGGCCCACTGCAGCTTGAGGTGCTCGGTGGGGGCCACCACGATCACCCGGTCGACGACGCGGCGCCCGATCAGCTCCGAGGCGACCGAGAGCGCGAACGTCGTCTTTCCGGCCCCCGGTGTGGCGACCGCGAGGAAGTCGCGGGGCGAGCGCTCGAGGTAGTCCTTCATCGCCGCCGTCTGCCACGCCCGCAGCGACGGGGCGGTCCCCCAGGCCGCACGCTCCGGCCAGGCCGGGGTGAGCGCTGGGGTCAGGTGCGGGTCAACGGGGTCGTGACCCGAGCTCACTCGTCGCCCGAGTCGTCCGAGAACTTCTCCCAGGCGTCCTTGCACTCCGGACACACGGGGAACTTCTCCGGCGCCCGGCTGGGCACCCAGACCTTGCCGCACAGGGCCACCACGGGGGTGCCCATCACCATCGCCTCGGTGAGCTTGTCCTTCTCCACGTAGTGGGAGAACTTCTCGTGGTCGCCCTCGTCGGTCGGGACGGTCCGCTCCTCCTCCCGCACCTTGGTGTCGGTCGAGGTTCCGAAGCCGAATGGAGGAGTCACGCGGAGCAGTCTAGACGCCGCACGGCTCGTGCCGAACCAGGCGGTGAGCGTCGCGCAGCCCGGCGAGCGAGACCGCACCGAGGGCCAGGGCCGGCACCGACCCGACCAGCACCGTGGGTACGCCGCCGAGGGTGACGGCGAGGGCGGAGCAGACCAGGAACGAGGCCGCCGCCACCACGAGCCCGGCGGCGTGCACGGCCCGGGGACCTCGGGAGCGGAGCGCGGCGACGATCGCCACGACCGTGACCGAGCCCACGAGCACCCACCCGAGCCCGTCGGTGCTGGCCGGCTCGTCGGTCAGGCCGGCGACGACCGGGAGCACCAGGAGCACCAGCACCACTCCCGCGGTGACCCAGAGGCCCAGGAGCACCCGCGCCGCCCAGAGCAGTTGTGCGGCCCGGTCGTGCTGCACCTCGGCCAGGCCGAGTCCGGCGACGCCGACGACCAGCAGCGGCACGACGATCGCGACCACCACCAGCAGCGCCACCGCGGGCGGGACGTCGTCCCAGGCGAGGAGGACCTGGGAGGCCCAGGCCAGGGCGGCGACCAGGTCGGCCAGCCCCAGGACGGCACCCGCCCCGTACGCCGTACCTGCGTCCTGCACGCACGTGAGGACGGCCAGGACCAGGAGCGGGAGGCCGAGCGCGAGGCCCGGCAGGATGACGACGAAGGCGAGACCGCGGTAGTCGCCCTTCTCCCCCGTGAGCCAGTCGACGTAGGCCCAGGCGGCGAGCAGCAGCGCCGCGAGAGCGGCGAGCCCGTGCACGACGCCGATCGTCGAGACGACCCGCCGCAGGGTCCGAGGGCCGGCCATCAGTCGGTCTCCTCGTCGGTCTCGACGGTCTCGACGAGGTCGGTGAGCCAGTCGGAGTCGGGCAGCAGGAGGGCGCACATCTCGGCGAGCATCGCGATCGCGACGTCGCAGCGTTCGGTGGTCGGAGCCATGCCTCGATCCCACCGGGATGCGTCAGCGGTCGACCCCGTGCTGGTACTCAGGTAGCCGCTCGGGGGTACTCAGCCGCTGGCGGTGGGCCCGCCCTCAGTTGAGGTCGGCGTCCACCGGGCGGGTGGAGTGCCAGGCGAGGTCACCGGGCTGGCGACGCAGGACGTCGCGGTGCAGCGTCGTGGTGTCGGCACTGAACACGTCTGCGGCCGTGCCGGGGACGACGTACCAGCTGCCCTCGTCGATCTCGCGGTCGAGCTGGCCGGCACCCCAGCCGGCGTACCCGGCGAAGATGCGCAGTCCGTCGAGCTCGTCGCTGACCAGCTCGACGGGGGTGTCGAGATCGAGCAGCGCCAGCCGGTCGACGACCTCGCGCAGGCCGAGGACCTCGTCGTCACCGCGGCGCAGGGCGACGGCCAGCGCGCCCTCGGTCTCGACCGGGCCCCCCTGGAAGAGCACCTCGGGCTCGGCGACGACGTCGCTCCAGGCCTCGAGCACCTCGACGACCGGCAGTGCCGTGGGCCGGTTGAGGACCACGCCCAGGGACCCCTCGCCACTGACGTCGAGCACCAGGATCACGGTGTCGGCGAAGTTGGGGTCGCGCAGGGCGGGTGTGGCCAGCAGGAGCATGCCGGCGCGTACGTCGGTCACCGCTCCATCATGGCGCAGCGGCGGGCACCTGTGGGAGGACGGGCGCCCGCCGCAGCGAGTCGTGAGGGCGTAGGACGCCGGTCAGGCGGCGAGGACCGAGCGCAACCGCTCGAGGAAGGTCGGGCGGGCGTGCTCGACCAGGGTCGGGATGCCGTGGTGCAGCGCGCGGGCGCGCTCCTCGATGCGGGCGCCGATCGGAGCGGCCTCGGCCTCCGCGGCGGTGCCACCGATGCTGCCCTGCCCGGCCATCACGGCGAGCAGGGCGTGCTCCTTGACGGTCGCCTTGGCCATCGCCTGGGCCATCGCGTCGTCGACGGGCTCGGCCCGGTAGTGGTCGAGCACCAGGCGTACGCCGGGGAGCTCGTCGCACGTGGCGCCCCAGGCGGTCGCCACGGCGAGGGGCAGGTCGAGCGGCTGCTCGAGCAGCTCGCGCTCGATCTGCCCGGCGAGCCGGGTGTGCCACTTGAGCTGCAGGGTGCCGAGCAGCTCCAGGTCGTCGGCGAAGGTCTCGGCGACGCCGTCGACGTCGGTGGGCAGGATGCCGTCGCGGCGGGTGTTCGCGGTGGCGATCACCGTGCGCAGGATCTCGCCCCGAGAGTGGAAGGTCTTCCAGGTCATGGTGAGCTCCTAGTCGTGGGGCACTCGCATACCGCGAGTACGTACTAGAAGTATGAAACAAACCGAGGTGAATCCAAACCGCCGCAGTAGTGATTCTGACCACCGGGCGCGTGCGCTGCATCACCTCAATCCCGCTCAACCGTGGGCCTGAGCCCGTCGGCTCACCCGTTCGGGCCGTTCTGAGTGGCGACCGCCACTCGACCGTGTGCGCCACGTCATAGGGTTGGGCCCATGCCCAAGTCGTCGGTCTCCAAGCTCGTCCCCAAGGTGCCGGGGGTCCCGGGCGCGAGCCGACGCGCGGCCTACTCCGCCTCGACCAAGCGCGCCCTGGTCGACGTGGCCGAGGAGCTGTTCACCGAGCACGGCTACGCCAACGCCTCGCTCGACTCGATCGTGGCCGGGGCCCAGGTCACCAAGGGCGCGCTCTACCACCACTTCTCGGGCAAGCAGGCGCTCTTCGAGGCGGTCTTCGAGCGCGTCGAGGGCGACGCCTCGCGCACCATCCAGAAGGCCCTCAAGGGCCACAAGGACCCGTGGGAGAAGGCCCGGGCCGGCTTGCGCACCTTCCTGACCGTGGTGCAGGAGCCGCGCTACCGGCGCATCGTGGTGCAGGACGGGCCGGCCGTGCTCGGCCACGAGCGCTTCCGCGAGCAGGAGGAGCGCTCGACGTTCGCCAACGTCGTCGACATCGTCCGCTCGGTGCTCGTCGCCGGCTCCTGGGAGCTCGACGAGGACATGGTGCAGACGTTCTCGCGGATCTTCTTCGGCGCGATGGCCTCGGCCGGCGAGTCCGTCGCCGGCGCCGACGACCCGATCGTGGCCGCCGACCGCGTCGAGATCGCGATCAGCTTCATCATCTCGGGCTTCCAGGCGCTCACCGAGGCGGGGGTCCAGATCCCGACGCGGCTGGCCTCGCCCGCGGACGACTGAGCCGGCCCGACCAGGTCAGTCGGATCAGTCGAAGGTCACGTCGCCGCCGTCGGCGGGGACCAGCTCGATCCACGTGTGGCCGGGGGGCACGTCGAGCGGGCCGGCCTGGGTGGACAGCTCGAGCGGGGCGGACAGCGAGTCCTTGCTCCAGGTGCCGCGGACCAGGCGCCCGCCGTGGAAGAGCATCGCCTGCCCCGTGCCCTTGAACCTCGTCTCGGGCACCGGGTTGCCGGCCGGGTCGCGGTAGCCGGCGTCGCCGACCTTGACCCGCAGCACCAGCACGGTGTCGGCCGGGAACGTGTCGCCGTCGGCGGCGTAGCCGTCGTCGTTGACGTAGCCGCCCCGGCGGTAGGACCAGCTGGTGGTGTGGTTGCTCGAGAACGTCGCGCGCACCGACGTCGCCGGCTGACCGTCGGGCAGGTCGGCGGCGGGACCGAAGGGCAGGTAGTCGGCGGGGCGGCCCGGGACGCTGGAGGCCTCCTCAGCGACGTCGTCGAGGTTGGTGAACAGGTTGTAGGGCGCCGAGCGCGAGGAGTCGCGGAAGAAGGCGGGCGACCCCTCGGCGTAGTAGTCGATACCGGCGCCCTCGATGCGGTCGATGGTCACCGACGCCGCGCCGCTGGTGACCACGCTGGCGCGCACGGGGGTGACGATGCCGATGTCGGAGGCACGCATCGAGCGCACGGGGCCGGCGTTGCCGGGGAGGGTGGAGTAGTAGAACGCCGCGAGCCGGGTGGAACCACCCTCGACGAGCTCCTCGACCACGAGGTCGGCCGAGCCGAGGCCCACCTGGGGGGCGCTCGAGGGCGAGTTGTCCATCTTGAGCACGAGCACGGGGTGCTTGCGCACCGACGTACCGCTCTTGACCATCAGCCCGGTCAGCGGCCAGGTGTCGGGGTTGCCGCTCACCTCGGCCTTCGGCGCGCCCACCGTCTGGGTGCCCGGGTCGCCCTCGTCCCCACCCCCGCAACCGGCGAGCGCCAGGCACAGGGCGGCGGCGGCCGCGAGGACGGGGACGTGCGGTGTGCGGAGGAAGGGCACGGGGGGAAGATCCTTCCGGGTGGCCGGCAGGCTTGGTCTATCTAGTCGGTGGACTTATCAACCCAGTGTGGACCCGTACGCCGCCGCGCGTGGGACATCGCATCGGCGAGTCGGGCCCGTGGTCGTCCTCCAGGGTCACACACGGGTGGTGACCCCCGCCGGGGTTCCCCCGAGGGACAGCCGACCGGGCGGGGGGCCACTCGAGGTCACGACAGGGCGCGAGGGTCTCGACTCGCCGACGCGGCCTCGTCCCTCGGCCGGCGTCGCTCGCTCGACCGGGGAGGCCTACGTCGGGCGCTCGTTCCTCGCGCCCGACGTGCCTTACCCCAACTTCGCGCCGCCGTCGACGTAGAGGGTCTGGCCGGTGATGTAGGAGGCCTCGTCGCTGCACAGGAACGCCGCCGCGGCGGCGATGTCCTCGGGGAAGCCGACGCGCTTGACCGGGTTGGCCTCGGCGGCGGCGGCGCGGAAGTCCTCGACGCTGACGCCGACGCGGGCTGCGGTGGCGTCGGTCATCTCGGTGGCGATGAAGCCGGGGGCGATCGCGTTGGCGTTGATGCCGTAGCGGCCGAGCTCGATGCCGAGGGTGCGGGTGAAGCCCTGGATGCCCATCTTGGCCGCGGAGTAGTTGGCCTGGCCGCGGTTGCCGAGCGCGGAGACGCTCGAGAGGTTGAGGATCTTGCCGTACTTCTGCTCCACGAAGTGGGCCTGGGCGGCCTTGGTCATGAGGAACGCACCCTTGAGGTGGACGTTCATCACGAGGTCCCAGTCGTCCTCGGTCATCTTGAACAGCAGGTTGTCGCGGGTGATGCCGGCGTTGTTGACGAGCACGTGGATGCCGCCGAGCTCGGCGACGACGCGCGCGATGGCGGCGTCGACGGCCTCGGCGTTGCTGATGTCGGCGCCGATGCCGACGGCCTTGGCGCCCTCGGCCAGCGGCAGCCGGGCGGCGGCGTCGGCGGCGGCGGCCTCGTCGAGGTCGACGACGGCGATCGAGGCGCCCTCCTCGGCCAGTCGCGTGGCGATGCCGAAGCCGATGCCTCGCGCCGATCCGGTGATGACGGCAACGCGCCCGTCGTAGCGACCCATCGTGGTGTCTCCTCTGTCGGTGGTCTGGTCGAGGCCCACGGTAGAGGGTCGCTCAGGTCGGTCCGATCGGGGCCTGCAGGGCGAAAGCGACGACGGTCATCATCACGATGACGAAGGTCCCGAGAAGCGTCTTGGTCATGACCGTCAAGACGCGCCGCGACCGGGTTTGGTTGCCTCCCGGTCCGGGGTCAGCCGAGGGCTTCTCGCAGCTGCTCTGCGCACGACGCGGCCTCGCCGTCGGCGTACGTCGTGCGCGGCCAGAAGAACCCACGCAGCCCGTCGCCCTTGGTGCGGGGGACGACGTGGAGGTGCAGGTGGGGCACCGACTGGCTGACGGTGTTGTTGATCGCGACGAAGCTGCCCTGCGCACCGAGGGCGTCCTTGACCGCGGTCGCCAGGCGCTGCGCCGCCTCGAGGAACCCGTCGCGGTGCTCGGCCGGCAGGTCCGGGAGCGTCTCGACGTGGGCGCGCGGCACCAGCAGCACGTGGCCGTGGAACAGCGGGCGCGTGTCGAGGAAGCCGAGGAACGACGGCTCGTCGAGCACGACGTGGGCCTCGGCCTCCCCGTTCACGATGGCGCAGAACACGCAGGGCTTGGCCACGGGTCCAGGCTAGGTGCTCAGCCCAGCCACTGATCCCGGGCATCCACGCAGGAGTCGGCGTAGTCGCAGAAGAGCCCGTCGACGCCGGCGTCGAGCAGTGCCTCGACCTCGCCGCGCACGTCGCCCTTGGCGTTGGGGTCGGTGCCGGTGCGGAAGTTGGTCGGCAGGAACTGGTTCTCGTCGCGCACGGTGTAGACGACCACGCGCACCCCGGCGCGGTGCGCGTCACGCACCAGGGCCGAGGGCCGCCCGGTCGCGCCGGCGGCGTCGCGGGGCAGGACCTGGATCTTGTCGGGACCGATCCAGTCGGCGTACCGGCTGACCTTGCGCAGGCCGTCGGCCGAGACGATCTGGGCGTACGTCGTGCCCCGGGCCGCCAGGTCGAAGGGGCCACCGCTGGCGCTGGTGAG
>CALRVO020000215.1:0-6887 GCA_943371595.1 Sphingomonas paucimobilis | reverse complement strand
AACGACCATGACGTCACCAAAGCAGACGCCACCGACGACCGTGGCTGCGACCAGGGTCCGAGACCGATCTGCTCGACCCGGCCCCTGCTCGGGGCCGACTCAGGCCAGGGAGAGGAAGAGCTTCTCCATCTTCTTGACGTCGACGCCGTCGAGGCCCTCGTCGCTGTCGGCGAGGCACTGCTGCAGGCCGGTGGCGACGATCGCGTAGCCGCTGCGGCTCAGGGCCTTGTTGACGGCGGCGAGCTGGGTCAGGACGGCCTCGCAGCTCGACCCCTCCTCCATCATCGCGATCACGCGGGCCAGGTGACCGTGTGCCTTCTTCATCCGCAGGATGATGGCCTTCACGTCGTCGGGCTCGAGGTCCATGGGGGTTCCTTCTCTCGGGTTTCTCTGGGAGCGGGTGGGGGTGCCGTCGTCAGGCCAGGCCGGCCAGCATGGCCTGCAGGCGCTCGCGGGCGTCGGCGGCGACCGTGGCCAGCGCGTCACCCTCGCCGGCCAGGCTGGTCATGGCGCGCGGGTCGAAGGCCTCGACGACGCACGAGTGGTCGTCGACGGCGCGCACGACGACGTTGCACGGCAGCACCGTGGCGATGGACGGGTCGACCTGCATGGCCTCGTGGGCCAGCTGCGGGCGACAGGCACCCAGGATCACCTGCGGCGCGACGGTGACCCCGATCTTGGCCTGCAGGGTGGCGGCGACGTCGATCTCGGTCAGCACACCGAAGCCCTGCTCGCCGAGCGCGGCCCGGACGGCGTCGACGGCCTTCTCGTAGGGCAGGTCGATCGTGCGTCCCAGTGTGTAGTCGCTCATGGTCTCGTCGCTTCCTGTCGGTCGTGCCCCTCGCGGGACCTCCACCCCAGGATAGCAACAACCCCCTGGGGGGTTATTTCAGTCGCCGACGGCATCGATGCCACGCTGCACGATGAGGGGGTCGGGCGCCTCGACGACGTCGAGGTCCTTGCCCTCGTAGTCGAAGCGGGAGAGGAAGTGGCGCATGGCGTTGATCCGGGCGCGCTTCTTGTCGTTGCTCTTCACCGTCGTCCACGGCGCCCACTCGGTGTCGGTACGCCGGATCATCGCCTCCTTGGCGGCGGTGTAGTCGTCCCACTTCTCGAGCGAGTCGAGGTCGATCGGCGAGAGCTTCCACTGCCGCACGGGGTCGACCTGACGGATGATGAAGCGGGTCCGCTGCTCCGACTGGGTCACCGAGAACCAGTACTTCGTCAGCGAGATGCCGCTGTCGACCAGCATCCGCTCGAACAGCGGCGCCTGGGTCATGAACTGCTCGTACTCCTGCTGCGTCGCGAAGCCCATGACGCGCTCGACCCCGCCGCGGTTGTACCAGGAGCGGTCGAACAGGACCATCTCGCCGGCGGTCGGCAGGTGGGTGACGTAGCGCTGGAAGTACCACTGGTTCTGCTCGCGGTCGCTGGGCTTGGTCAGCGCGACCGTGCGTGCGTAGCGCGGGTTGAGGTGCTCCATGAAGCGCTTGATCGTGCCGCCCTTGCCCGCGGCGTCGCGACCCTCGAACAGCAGCACGTGCTTGCTGCCCGTGTCGGCCGCCCAGCGCTGGAACTTCAGCAGCTCGACCTGGAGGAGGTACTTGGCCTCGTCGTAGTCCTCGCGCGGCATCCGCTCGTCGTAGGGGTAGTTCTCCCGCCAGGTGTCGACGGCCCGGCCGTCGGGGTCGAGGAGCACCGGGTCGTCGTCGTGGTCCTCACCGATGCGGTAGCCCTCGATGTGGAGTCGGTCGATGTACTCCCTCACGTCACCCAGCATGAGAGGCAACCTAGTCGCCGCAGCTGAACAACGGGGGAACGTCGCGGATCTCCCTCGACCTCACCGGGCCACGTCGGCCGCGGTGGTGCCGGGCTCCAGGCGCGAGCCGCCGGGCACGACGGCACCGTCGGGCACCGAGCAGGACCTCCCGACCAGCGTGATCGCGTCGGGGTCGTCGAGGTCGGCGTCCGGGGAGCCGACGACCGCGTCGGCGCCGATGACGCACCGGGTGTCGACGACGCTGCGGTGGACGCGGGCCCCGGCACGCACGGTCGTGTCGGCGAAGACGACGCTGTCGACGACCTCGGCCCCCGCCTCGACGACCGCGCCGGGCCCCAGCACGCTGCGTCGTACGACGCCCGCGACGGTCGCACCGGGGCTGAGCAGGCTGTCGGCGACGACGGCGCCCTCGAGCACCCGCGCGGCCGCCCGTGGCGGCTGGTGGCTGACGATGGGCCAGCCGGGCACGTCGAGGACCCCCGCGCCGTCGAGCAGCACGTCACGGTGGGCACGCAGGTAGAGGTGGGGCTGGCCGAGGTCGCGCCAGTAGCCGGGCAGGGCGAAGGAGACGGTGCGGCCGCGCTCGACGAGGCGCGGCACCAGGTGCTCGCCGAAGTCGCCGAGCCCGGTGTCGCCCGCCTCGGCGTCGGCGCCGAGCTCGCGGTGCAGCTCCTCGAGCACCTCGACCAGCACGTCGGGCCGGTAGGCGAAGATCTCGGTCGCCACGAGCCCGGTGGCGGGGTCGTCGGGCTTGTGCGCGAAGTCGGTGACCCGGCCGGTCGCGTCGACCACGACGACCCCGTGGTCACCGGCCTCCTCGACGGGCACCGTCGTGGTGACGACCGTGCACTCGGTGTCGGCCGCGAGGTGGGCCTCGACGACGTCGCCGAGGTCGAGCCGGTAGACGTGGTCGGCGCTCATCACGAGCAGCACGTCGGGGTCGAACGCCTGCACCTGGTCGCGCACGCGGAAGAGCCCGTCGGCGTTGCCGCGGGCGAAGCCGTCCTCGTCGAGCGAGCCCGTGCCCTCCTGCGGCATCAGCAGCCGCAGGCCGCCGTCGTTGCGGTCGAGGTTCCACGGTCGGCCGTTGGCGACCTGCTCCGACATCGTCGAGGCCTGGAACTGCACCGCCAGCCACACGTCGGTCACGCCGCTGTGGGCGAGGTTGGACAAAGGGAAGTCGACGAGCTGGTAGGTCCCGGCGAAGGGCAGCGCCGGCTTGGCGCGCTCCCGGGTCAGCACGTCCATGCGTGAGCCGGCTCCCCCCGCCTGGACGATGGCGAGGACCCGAGGACGGCGACGTGCAGGCATGGGCCACCCTGACACGCCGGGGCCGCCGGGGTCAGCCGGCCCCGAGCTCCCACGCGCGGAGCACCCGGCACCGGCCCGGCTCGTACCACGCGAGGTCGATCCGCTCGGCCCGGCAGCGCGCCGGGAGCACCCCCGCGAGCAGAGCGCGGGTCGAGGCCACGCTGACGCCGGGGGCGACGACGTCGAGGGTGAGGTGCGGCACGACGTGCTCGAAGCGGCCGGCGTACGGCGGGTGGTCGGGGAAGGCCTCGAAGACCCGTGCGGTCAGGGCGTGGAAGGGCTCGGCGGGCACCGGACGCAGGTGCACCAGCCCGTCGGGGAAGACGTGCAGGTCGTCGAGCACGAAGTCGAACGG
Organism: Sphingomonas paucimobilis; assembly: GCA_943371595.1. Taxonomy (GTDB): domain Bacteria; phylum Actinomycetota; class Actinomycetes; order Propionibacteriales; family Nocardioidaceae; genus Nocardioides. The sequence goes on along the minus strand of CALRVO020000215.1, from coordinate 3,441 downwards.
GGCGCTCGAGGCGGCGATCGCGGCGACCAGCGCCAGGTCGGCGTCGGTGGGTGACGCGACGAACGGGCCGAGCACGGTGACGTGGGCGTGGGTGAAGGCCGGGTCGGCGGAGACGTAGTCGGCGTCGTAGTGGGCGTGCCGGCCGCGGACGAACGGCTCGAGCGCGGGCACCGGCACCTGCAGCACGGTGTGACCCTCGCTGTGACCCACGCTGTGACCCTCGCACGCCCCCACGGGCGTCGACCCTGGCACACCCGGGTCGGCCTGGGAGACTGCCGCCATGTTCATCGACCCACCCGACCCGCAGGTCGCGGCGGCCGCGGCGCAACGCCTGGCCGGCCTGGCGACACCGTCCGGCGCCCTGGGCCGCCTCGGCGACCTCGCCGTGTGGTGGTCGGCCACGCAGGGCGAGGTGCCACCGCCCCCGGTCGACCACGTGCGGCTGGTGATCTTCGCCGGCGACCACGGTGTCGCGGCCCACGGCGTCAGCGCCTACCCGCCCGAGATCACCGCGGCCATGGTGCGCACCTTCGTCGCCGGCCGCGCCGGGGTGTCGGCCCTGGCCGCCGCCCACCACGTGCACGTGCGGGTGCTCGACCTCGGCGTCGACGACGACCTCGAGGGCGTGCCCGACGAGGTGCGGGCCTGGAAGGTACGCCGCGGCTCGGGAGCCGTGCACCTCGAGGACGCCCTCACCACCGACGAGACCCACCAGGCCCTCGCGGCCGGTCGAGCCGTCGCCCACGAGGAGGTCGCGGCCGGTGCGCGGCTGCTGCTGACCGGTGACATGGGCATCGGCAACACGACCCCGGCGGCCGCCCTGGTCGCTGCGGGGCTCGGCGTACCGGCCGAGGACGTCGTGGGCCGCGGCACGGGCGTCGACGACGCCGGGCTCGAGCGCAAGCGCACCGTCCTGACCGCCGCGCTGGCGCGCGCCGGTGACCGGACGGGCGACCCGCTCGACACCCTCACCGCTCTCGGCAGCGCCGACCTCGCCGCGACCACCGGCTTCCTCGTGGCCGCGGCCGAGGCCGGGGTGCCGGTCCTGCTCGACGGACTGATGTCGGTGGCCTGCGCACTGACCGCCGACCGCATGGCCCCCGGCGCGGCCGCCTGGTTCGCCGCCGGGCACCGCTCCACCGAGCCGGCCCAGTCGCTGGCCCTCGACAAGCTCGGTCTCGACCCGCTGCTCGACCTGGGCCTGCGCCTGGGCGAGGGCAGCGGTGCGGTCGCGGCGGTCCCGGTCGTGCGCAGCGCGGCCGCCCTGCTGCGCGACGTCGCCCTGCTCTCGGAGCTGATGGGCTGATGGGTTGAGCCACGCCGTCGTCGACGCCTGGCGGCTCTCGGTCGGCACGCTGACCGCCCTGAGGGTCGGCGCTCCTGGGCGCGTCGACCGCACCACCGCACGGGCGGCGATGCTGCTCGCCCCGGTGGCGGTGGCCCCGCTCGGTCTGGCGGTCGCCCTGGTCGTCTGGGTGGGCGGGCTGGGCGACCTGCCGCCGCTGGCCGTCGCGTTCGTGGCGGTCGGTGCGCTCGCGGCCGGCAGCCGCGCGCTGCACCTCGACGGGCTCTCCGACGTCGCCGACGGGCTCACGGCGTCCTACGACCGGGAGCGGTCGCTGGCGGTGATGAAGTCCGGGACCGCCGGCCCGGCCGGGGTCGTGGCGGTCGTGGTCGTCCTCGGCCTGCAGGCGGCGGCGTTGTCGGCGTACGTCGGCTCCTGGCGGCACGCGGTGCTCGCCGGCGTGCTGGTCTGCCTGTCGCGCTGCGCGCTCTGGGTCGTGTGCGCCGCCCCCGTGCCGGCGGCTCGACCCGACGGCCTCGGCGTGGCCTTCACCTCGACCGTGCCGACGCCGCTCGCCGTCGTGGGCGGGGTGCTGCTCGGTGTCGTGCCCGCACTGGTGGTCGTGGCCCTCGTCGCGCGCTGCACGCGGCGCTTCGGCGGCGTCACCGGAGACGTCATGGGCGCGGCGATCGAGGTGGCGCTGGCCGCGCTGCTGCTCGGCCTGGCGTGGGTCTAGCGGCGGGTGGTCACAGGCGCAGCACGCGGCCGGCGACGACCAGGTGCACCTCGTCGCAGGCGGCGCCGAAGCGCTGGTTGACCGAGCCGAGCAGGTCACGGAACAACCGTCCCGACCGGTGCTCGGGCACGACCCCGAGACCGACCTCGTTGGTCACCAGCACGACGTCTGCACCCATCGCGGCCACCGCGGCGTCGACCAGGCCCTCGAACCACCGGGCGAGGTCGTCCTGCTCGTCGTCCCACCGACCCGCCTCGTCGATCACCCCCGCCAGCCAGGTGCCGAGGCAGTCGACCAGCACCGGGCGGTCGGTGCTCAGCGCGGCTGCGAGGTCGCGGGTCTCGACCGTCTCCCACTCCGCGGGCCGTCGCTCGCGGTGGGTCCGCACCCGCGCCGCCCAGTCGGCGTCGTCGACCTCGGGGCCCGGCGCGACGTAGCGCACCGTCGTACGGTCGGCGAGCAGCGCCTCGGCGTGACGTGACTTGCCCGAGCGCACCCCGCCCGTCACCAGGACCCTCATCCCGACCTCCTGTCCCCACGCCCGTGCGGGCGTGGGCCGATCCTCTCAGCCGTCGTCCTACGATCGCCGTCGTGCTCTCCGCGACCGACCCGCTCCCCCGCGTCCCGCAGCGGGTCGTGGTGGCTGGGGTCAGCGGCACCGGCAAGACCACGGCGGCCGCCCGCATCGCCGAGGTCCTGGGATCCGAGCACATCGAGATCGATGCTCTCTTCCACGGTGAGAACTGGGTGCCGCGCCCGACCTTCGCCGCCGACGTCGACGCCTTCACCTCGCAGGAGACGTGGGTGACCGAGTGGCAGTACTCCTCGGCCCGTCCGCTGCTCGCGGCCCGCGCCGACCTGATGGTGTGGCTCGACCTGCCGTTCCGCGTCACCCTGTGGCGCCTCGTCCGCCGGACCCTGCGCAGACGCTTCAGCCGCCAGACCCTCTGGAACGGCAACCGCGAGGCGCCGCTGCACACCTTCTTCACCGACCCCGACCACGTGGTGCGGTGGGCGATCACGACCCGTCACCGGCTGCGTACGGCGGTGCCCGACGCGGCGACCGCCCACCCCGGCCTGGTGGTTGTCCGGCTGCGCACGCAGCGCGAGGTCGACACGTGGGTCACCCGGCTAGGCCTCTCCTCGGCCCGACAGCCACCCGGCTCGGTGCCCTGATCGGTGTCTTAGATCCACCTCACGAACGGTCGGTAACCTCGAAGGCATGAGCCTGTTGAGCAAGCTGACCAAGTCCGGGATCGCCGCCAAGGCCATCAGCGAGGCCCGCAAGCCCGAGAACCAGGCCAAGGCCAAGGCCGCCCTGGAGAAGCTCAAGGACAAGCGCCAGCAGCGTCCGCCCGCTCGCTGAGGCTGGTTCCGCTCTCAGCGCGCCGCGCGACTACCCTGACGCGATGGAGAAGGT
>CALRVO020000214.1:0-6889 GCA_943371595.1 Sphingomonas paucimobilis | reverse complement strand
AGGTCGATCGGCACCCGCGGGTCGAGCCTCGCACCGACGACGCGGAGCAGCTCGGGACGACGTCCGACAGTGACGTCACCAGGCATGCTGCGGGAGCGCGAGCGGGTGCGGGCGCGCGCGGCGTGCGCCCGGGCGGGGGCCCGGAAGCCGCCCTTGAGCAGCGCGAGACCGGCGACGAACCGGTCGTCGACGACGTAGCGCTCGCGCAGCGTCCCGCGTGCTGCGGCGGCGCGGGCGATCGCGGTGATCGAGTTGTCGCGCCACGACGCGGAGACGACGACCGAGGGCGCGGACGGGGAGGTCACGGGGCGGCGTACCTCTCGTCGACGGCCGTGTCCTCGGGGCCGACCGCGGCAGGGCGCGCGTCCGAGCGGCGCAGCTCGACGAGCTCCCAGGCATAGATCACGGTGTGGACGGCGATCCAGGCCAGCAGGCCCGCGGTCACCGAGTCGGCGCGCGCGGCGGCGTAGAGCAGCGCGACGCCGCCGAACGACGCCACGGCGTTGATGCGGAAGACCGTGCTCGTCAGGCCCCGGGGCACCAGCACCAGCAGCTCGAAGCTGCGCATCGACATGGTGGCGGCCAGGGCGACCCCGATGAGCAGCGACAGGGTGCGCGACAGGTCGAGCTCGCCGGCGAAGAGGAAGCCGGCGGCCTGGGGCCCGGCCGACGCCCACACCAGGAACGCGGTCAGCGGCAGCCAGACGATCACCAGCGACTCCGGACGCCGCCACCAGCCGGTCGCCCCCACCGCGGCCCGCGTGGCGACGACGGCGATGAAGGCCTGGGGCAGGATCGACGTGGCGCTCACGCTCGCCTTGAGCATCTGGTCGACGGCGTTGAACTCCGCGACCGCCGCCACCGCGCCGAGCGCGAAGATCGTCGGCCCGCCGAAGGTGAACAGCGCGAACCCGGTGCGCGACAGGGTGCCGTGCAGCTGGGCGACCAGCTCGGCGCGGTGGTCGGCGCGGCGCAGCCGGTCGTGCGGCCGGGTGGCCCGACGGATCGTGCGGCAGTTGAGGGCCAGGCTGGTCAGGCTGCTGAGCACGTTGACCAGTGCGTAGAGCCACAGCTCTCCGCCCGCCACCAGCAGGGCCGAGGCGACGACGTACCCGACGAGCCGCACGACGCCCTCGTTGACCGCGAGGTGGCGGGGAGTGGCGGCGCCGCCGTAGTACCAGCCCATCGTGTAGCTGTTGAGGGCCATCCCGAGCATGAAGAGCCAGGCGGCGAAGGGGTATTCCACCCCGACGACCACGACCACGACCGTGGCCACCGGCAGCGTGAGCGCGAGCATCACCGACCGGGTGCTCAGGCTCAGCACGAACAACCGACGGCGCTCGACGTCGTCGCCGATCGCCACGGCGTGCCCACCGGTGACCGCCCACGACAGGCCGCAGATGATCGTGACGACGGCCCCGATGCTCTGGCCGGCGCCGAGGGTGACCCAGCCGCCCGCGCCGAAGTTGGCCGCGATCAGCGGCAGCAGCACCACGCTGGCCAGGAGAGAGAACGCCGGCAGGAACGCGAAGCCCGCGACGCGGCGTAGGTGTTGCATCATGTGGCTCTCCTGGGAACGGCGGGACCAAGGTAGCCACCCGCGAATGTCTGCGTTGCCAGATCGCGCGATCTCCTGGGTTGTAGCCTCAGGGCCGTGTCAGCCGGGCGTTCCGCAGTCGTGGCGCTGGCGCAATGGGTCCGGGTGCACAAGCCCGTGCTGCTCGTGCCCCTCCTCGTCTGGTTGCGTACGACGGTGACGTGGGCCCGGTCCTCGGGCCGTGAGGCAGCGCGCGCAGACATCCGCACCCTGCTGGGCGACGTGCCGGAAGCCGAGCTCGACGCACTGGCCCGCCGGCACGTGCACTTCTCCTGCCTGCGCAGCGAGGCCCGCTTCCACCACCAGGTCAACAGCCGGCAACGGGTGGTGGGGGGCGAGCACCTGGCGAGCGCGAGCGCGCTGGGGCGCGGCGTGATCCTCGGCTTCGTGCACCACGGCCACTACGAGGGCGGGTTCCCCTCCATCGCGGCGGCGGGCTTCCCGCTCCACGTCGTGGTGGCGGCGGAGTCGGTGGCCGCGGGGGAGGGTGACCCCGAGGCCGAGCTGTGGCGGGTCCACCACGCCCGCACGGTCGTCTCGCACCCCGACAGCCGGCTGGCCAGCGTCGACATCGGGTTCCGCGGCATGCTCGGGCTGCTGGCCGACGGCGACACGATCGCTCTCGCGTGCGACTTCCCGGGAGGCCAGGCGCCGGTTCGGTTCCTCGGTCGCGAGTGGTTCGGGATGACGAGCGTGGGCGGTCTCTCGCTCCGCTCGGGCGCCCCGGTGGTGCCGCTCATCTCCCGCCCGGACGGCGGTGACCGGTCCTACATCGAGCTCGGCGCCCCGATCCTGCCGGAGGACTTCGACGACCCGGCCGCGCTGACCGCCGCCGTGCTCGCGGCGCTCGAGCCCGGCGTACGGGCGTGGCCCGAGGCCTACGACGTGCCCGCCCAGATGTGGATCCCCTTCACCCACTGACCTAGGCCCCCTGGTCTGGACCGGCAGGTCTGGACCACTCGCGACGCTGCGTAACCCGGTTTGCGGGGGACCGTTGTGAGGTTGCACACCCACAAGGCATCCCCCCTCCCTCCCTCGTCGCCTCGGGCTTCACCCAAAGGGTCTCCCCCCATGACCGCTGTGGCCAGCGAGCGCTCCTACGCCTCGTCCACCCGCAGGCACCGCTCGTCCGCGGTGGCCTACCTGCCGGGCCTGGCCGTGCTGATCGACGTCCTCGTCGTCAGCGCCACGGTGCTGGCCGGCGTCGAGCTGCGCGAGTCCCTCGACTCCCTGTGGGGCCCCGACACGACCAGCTACTCGTTCGGGTTGTTCTGCCCGGCCGTGGCCGTCGGCTGGATCGCCGCGATCGCGCTGACCGGCTCCTACTCGAAGGCCAACTTCACCGGCGCCTTCGAGCGCAGGACCGTGCTGCGCGGCACCGCGATCGCGATGGCCGGTCTCAGCATCGCCTGCTTCCTGGCCAGCTACCCGCTCTCGCGCAGCTTCTTCGCGATCCTGTTCCTCCTGGGGGCGCCCGGCCTGGTCGCCGGTCGGTCGCTGCTCTACCGCGGTCTGTACGCCTCTCGGCGCCAGGGCAGGCTGCAGCAACGGCTGCTGATCCTCGGCACCGTCGCTCACGTCGACGAGATCGCCCGGGTGCTGAGCCGCGAGCCGTGGCTGGGCTACCACGTGGTCGGTGCCCTGACCGCCGAGTGCGACGACGTCACTCCCGACGGCATCCCGGTGCTCGGCCACACGGCCGCCGTACGGCGGGTTCTCGCCGAGCACGACGTCGACGTCGTGTTCGTGGCCGACTCCTCGGTCAACACCGGGGCCGGTCTGCGCGCGCTGGTGTGGGAGCTCGAGGACGACGACGTCCGCGTCGTGGTCGCGCCCAGCGTGGCCGACGTCTCCCAGGCCCGGGTGCGGATCAAGCCGGTCGCCGGTCTGCCGCTCATCCACGTCGACAAGCCCTCGACGCTCAAGGCGCTCAGCCTGAGCAAGCGCGTCTTCGACCTCGTCGTCTCCGGCGCGCTCCTGGTCGCCGTCGCGCCGGTGCTGGCCTTCGCCGCCTGGCGGATCCGGGCCCACGACGGCGGACCGGTGATCTTCCGCCAGACCAGGGTCGGCGTCCACGGCACCGAGTTCACCTGCCTCAAGCTCCGCACGATGACCGTCGACGCCGAGAGCCGGCTGGGCGAGCTGACCGGGGAGAGCACTGCTCCGGGATTGTTCAAGATGAAGGACGACCCGCGCATCACGGCCCCCGGCGTGTGGCTGCGACGCTTCTCCTTCGACGAGCTGCCCCAGCTGGTCAACGTCTTCCGCGGCGAGATGAGCCTCGTCGGCCCGCGCCCGGGCCTGGTGCACGAGGCCGACCACTACAGCGACGTGGTCGGACGACGCCTGCGGGTGCGCCCGGGGATGACGGGGCTGTGGCAGGTCTCCGGGCGCTCCGACCTCTGCTACGAGGAGGCCGTCCGGCTCGACCTCTACTACGTCGACAACTGGTCGATGGTCCAGGACCTCAAGATCCTGATGGGCACGTTCGGTGCGGTCCTCGGCTCGCGTGGGGCCTACTGAGATGGCGTCGGCGGCGGAGCGCACGCGGGTCGTGCACGTCACCGAGGCCTACGGCGGCGTCGAGACCTACCTGCAGCTGATGCTCGACCACTGGGCCGACGACCACGTGGAGTTCGCGTTCGTGCTCGGCGAGGACGGCGACCTCGCCGACCGGCTGCGGGCCAGCGGCCACGAGGTCGTCGTCGTCGAGATGCCGCGGACTACGACGAGGGTGAGGGAGCTGCGCGCGGTCCTGAGGCTGCGGCGCGCGCTGCGCCGCCTCTCGCCCGACGTCGTCCACCTGCACAGCTCGCAGGCCGGCTTCATCGGGCGCCTGGCCTGGGCCCGCCGCGGCACCACGGTCTACACCCCGCACGCCTTCTACTACCTGGGCAAGACCGGTCTCGCGCGCCGGGTCTTCCGAGGGGTCGAGCAGGTGCTGGCGCGTGCCTTCCCGTGCCGGGTCGTGGCGACCTCGCCGAGCGAGGCCCACCGGGCCGTCCACGACGTCGGTCACCCGGCGAGCCGGGTGGTCACGGTGACCAACGGCGTCGAGGGGGCGGGGGCGACCCCGCGGCTGCCCCAGCGCCGGGTCCGCGTGGGCGCGGCCACCCGGGTGTGCCCGCAGAAGGACGTCGACACCTATCTCCGCATGGTGCGCCGGCTGCGCGACCGTCTCGGCGACGACGTCACCTGCGACCTCGTGGGGGTCGGTCACTACGCCGACGACGACCAGACCCTGGCGGCGGCGCTCGCGGGCGCGTCAGTGACGCCCGACGACGTCACTATCACGCCGTGGATCCCGCGCGCCGAGCTGCGTGAGTGGCTGCGCACCTGCGACGTGGTCGTGCTGCCCTCGCGCTACGAGAGCTTCGGCTACCTGCTGGCCGAGGCCAACGCGGTGGGCGTGCCGGTGCTCGGCACCGACGTCGACGGCATCCGCGACGTCGTCGTCCCGGGCGTCAACGGCTACCTCGTCGCCCCCCACGACGACGCGGCCCTGGCCGAGCACGTCGTACGGATGTGCTCCGACGCCGAGGAGTACGCCGCGCTCAGCGCCGGCGCGCTCGAGGCGGTGCAGGAGCGGCTGTCGGTCCACCGCTTCGTCGCCGAGCTCGCGGCCGTCTACGTGTCGACCGACCGCGACGTCCGGCTGGTGCCCCTGACCACGATGTCGGACTCCACGCCGTCCGCGGCCGACCGCGACCGTCTCGAGTCGGCCTCCTGACGGTCCGGCGTCGGGCGCCGGGGTCAGGCGTCCTGCGAGGTCCGCGAGGAGAGGCGCGCGGAGTCGGCGGCGGCCGCGTCCTTGTCCTTGGCCGGCAGCACGAAGCGGTAGCCGACGTTGCGGACGGTGCCGATGAGGGTCTCGTTCTCGACGCCGAGCTTGGCGCGCAGCCGGCGTACGTGGACGTCGACGGTGCGGGTGCCGCCGAAGTAGTCGTAGCCCCACACCTCCTGCAGCAGCTGCTGGCGGCTGAAGACGCGGCCGGGGTGCTGGGCGAGGAACTTGAGGAGCTCGAACTCCTTGAAGGTCAGGTCGAGCGCGCGCCCCCCGATCTTGGCGGTGTACGTCGCCTCGTCGACGACCACCTCGCCGGAGCGGATGACGTGGGCCTCGGGGTCGGCGGCGTCGCGCGCGGCGTTGAGCCGGCCGATCGCCAGCCGGATCCGCGACTCGAGCTCGGCCGGGCCGCAGGTGTGGAGCACGACGTCGTCCATGCCCCAGTCGTGGGCGACGACCGAGAGCCCGCCCTCGGTGACGATGAGCAGCACGGGCACGTCGGTGCCGGTGGTGCGGATCAGGCGGCACAGGTCGCGTGCGCCGGCGAGGTCCTGGCGCCCGTCGACCAGCAGCAGGTCGGACTCGGGCGCCTCCAGCAGGGCGCTGCCCTCGGCCGGCAGGATCTTGACCGAGTGCCCCAGCAGGCTCAGCGCCGGCAGCACCTCCGCGGACGGCTGCAGGGCGCTGGTCAGAAGAAGAAGTGTGCTCATGGTGGTCTCCTCCGCGCATGTTGCGGCATGAGACCGGGACGCGTCGTCGGGTACCGGCCGATTTACCTGAGGGTGGAGAATACCGAAACGTGAGCGACACAGGCAGCGGAACCGGCAGAACTGAGACCCAGGCCATCCTCGTCCGCTACTGGGCCTCGGCCCGCGAGGCGGCCGGCACCGACGCCGAGGAGGTCGCCGTCGACGGCCCCCTCACGCTCACCGAGCTCGTCGACCGGGTGGTCGCGGGCCACCCCGGGGGCCGGCTCCCGCAGGTGCTCGAGGCCTGCTCGGTGCTCGTCGGCGACCGCCCGGTGCGCTCGCACGACCCGGCGACGGTGATGGTGCAGCCGGGCGACAGCGTCGAGTTCCTGCCGCCGTTCGCGGGCGGCTGAGCCGCGCGAAGGGCCCGGGCCACGCGATCGTCACCTGGGCGACGGCGACGAGACCTGCGCGCCCCCGCGCCGCAACACGAACGTAAAGACATCTCCCTAGGTTCCGATGGCCACCTCGTCCGAGGTGTGCCGAACTCTTGGAGCCTCCCTTGCCACACGTCCTTTCCCGGACCCTCCGTCTCGCGCTCGGCGGTGCGTTGCTGTCCGCACCCCTGGTCGCCGTCGCGCCGTCCCCGGCCCCCGCGGCCGATCCGTCCGTCGTCTCGGGCGACGACTTCAGCGTCACCCGCGTCGCGGGCGGCTACGAGGTGAACGTCGACCTCGCCGCACCGCTGCCGATGCGCTCCGACGCCCCGACCGTCGTGGTCGACGGCGAGACGATCGGCCTGGCCACCGAGGCGGC
>CALRVO020000213.1:0-6905 GCA_943371595.1 Sphingomonas paucimobilis | reverse complement strand
GGTGCGCCTCTCGCTGCGCGTCGAGGCCGACGAGGAGGAGCTCGTCGCGGGGTCGGTGCGCGTGGTGCTGCAGGTCCACGACGAGCAGGACCCGCTCCACCTGTGCGACGCCGCGGTGCTGTTCACCGCCGACCACGAGACCCACGGCTTCGGTGACCGGGCCCGCACCCACGCCAGCATCGCGCTGCGCACCGCCGCCGAGGCCTGGCCGGCGCTCGACCGGCTGCTGGCGCTACGGGTGCCCGACGAGATCACCCTCGACACCGACGAGCTGGTGAGCCTGCTCGACGGCGGCGTCGCGGCCCTGGGCGAGCGCGGCGTCGACGTGATGTGGCCCCGCTCGCTCGGGCGCGACCTCACCTCCTCGGCCGTCCTCGACGCGGCCCCCCGTCGCCGTGGGGCGACCGGCACCCAGCGCGAGGAGCCGCTCAACCAGCCGCTGCTCTCCACCGAGACCCTCTTCAGCTTCCGCTGGCAGCTGGCGCTGCACGGCGACCCGCTCACGGCCGACGAGATGGACCAGCTCGCCCAGGCCGCCTCCCCGGTGCTCAAGCTGCGCGGCGCCTGGACCGTCGTCGACCCCGCCACCGCCCGCCGGGCCCGCAAGCGGTTGATCCGCACCGTCAAGCCGGTGCAGGCGGTGGCCGCCGCACTGACCGGGGTGGTCGAGGTCGGCGACGACACCGCCACGTCGGTGGTCGTCGGCGCCAGCCTGCTCAAGGTGCGCGAGCAGCTGCTCACCGCCGCCACCCGCGACCCGGTCCAGCCGCCGGCCGGGCTCCACGCCCACCTGCGCGACTACCAGCGCCACGGCCTGACCTGGCTGGCCGACCTCACCGCGCTGGGGCTCGGCGCCTGCCTGGCCGACGACATGGGCCTGGGCAAGACCGTCACCCTGATCGCGCTCCACCTCCACCGCGTCGAGGCGGGGGCGACCGGCCCGACGCTGGTGGTCTGCCCGGCCAGCCTCCTGGGCAACTGGGAGGCCGAGATCCGTCGCTTCGCGCCCGGGGTCGCCACCCGGCGCTTCCACGGCAGCCAGCGCGACCTCGACGACGTCACCGGCTTCGTCCTCACCACCTACGGCACGATGCGCGTCGGCGCCGACGACCTCGCCGCGGTCCCGTGGGACCTCGTGGTCGCCGACGAGGCCCAGCACGTCAAGAACCCCGCGTCGTCGACGGCCCGCAAGCTCCGCGCCATCCCCAGCACCGCCCGGGTCGCGCTCACCGGCACCCCCGTCGAGAACAACCTGACCGAGCTCTGGGCGATCCTCGACTGGGCCACGCCGGGGCTGCTCGGCAGCCGCGGCGCCTTCCGCAAGGCGTGGGCCGGGCCGATCGAGTCGGGCCTCGAGCCCACCAAGGCCGCGCAGTTCGCCGACCTCGTCGGGCCCTTCCTGCTGCGCCGTCGCAAGTCCGACCCCGGCATCGCCCCCGAGCTGCCGCCCAAGACCGAGACCGACCACCCGCTCACCCTCACCCGCGAGCAGGTCGTCCTCTACGAGGCGTTCGTGCGCGACACGATGGAGCGCATCGAGCGCGCCGACGACGACGCGCGCCGCGGCATGGTGCTCGCGCTGCTCACCGGCCTCAAGCAGATCTGCAACCACCCGGCGCAGTTCCTCAAGCAGTCCGGGGCCGTGCGGCTCGCCGGGCGCTCCGACAAGCTCGACCTGCTCGACGAGCTCGTCTCGACCGCCGTCGCCGAGGGCGGCTCGGTGCTCGTCTTCACCCAGTACGTCGCCATGGCCCGCCTGCTCGAGTCGCACCTCGACGCCTCCGGGGTGCGCCACCAGCTGCTCCACGGCGGCACGATGGTCCGCGAGCGCGAGCGCATGGTCGAGCGCTTCCAGGCCGGCGAGGTCCCGGTCTTCCTGCTCTCGCTCAAGGCCGGCGGCACCGGCCTCAACCTGACCCGCGCCGACCACGTCGTCCACGTCGACCGCTGGTGGAACCCCGCCGTCGAGGAGCAGGCCACCGACCGCGCCTACCGGATCGGCCAGACCCGGCCGGTGCAGGTGCACCGGATGATCATGCGCGGCACCGTCGAGGAGAAGGTCGCCGAGCTGCTCACCCGCAAGCGCGCCCTGGCCGACGCCGTCCTGGGGCGCGGCGAGGCGGCGCTGACCGAGCTGAGCAACGACGACCTGCGCGACCTCGTCACCCTGCGGAGCCCGTGAGCGCCGCCGTGGCCTCCCACCCGCCGCTGGCCCCGCGGCGGGGTGCCGCGAGGGCTGCGACCTGGTGGGGCACGGCGTGGGTGCGCGCCGTCGAGGAGGCGGCGTACGCCGAGGGCGACCTGCGCCGCGCCCGCGCGCTGGCCCGGGGCGGCCACGTCGGCGGCATCTCGGTCACCGCCGGCCGGATGGTGGCCGCGGTGGCCGACGAGCAGGGCGGCGGTCGCGACCACGGGCTCTTCACCGTCGACTGCCGGCTGCCGGTGCTCGACGACGAGGGCCGCGCGACCCTGACCGAGGTGGTCGCCGCCGAGGCGGGCCGCATCGGCTCCCTGCTGGCCGGCGACCTGCCCCACACCCTGGTCGAGCACGCCGACGAGGCGGGCGTCGAGCTGCTGCCCTACGGCACCGAGCTCGAGGCCACCTGCACCTGCGTCGGCTGGCTCGACCCCTGCCCCCACGCGCTCGCGGTGCTCTCGCAGGTCGCGTGGCTGGTCGACGCCGACCCGTTGGTGCTGCTCCACCTGCGCGGCCTCCCGCGCGACGACCTGCTCGCCCGGCTGCACGCCCGCACGGTGTCGACGGCCGACCCCGTCGACGACCTCGAGGCCGCCGCGCTCGACACCGCCGTCGACGCGGCGGCCCGTGCGGCCCGCCTGCTCGAGGTGCTCGACCGCGACGAGGCCACCCCGATCGACCACCTGCTGTGACCCCGGGGCGCGAGGCTCAGCGGCGCACCAGCGAGGCGAGGTGCTCCGCTGCCCGGTGCTCGCCTCCGCGGCGCACCGCGCGGTAGCTCGTCCCCCGGGCCCGGGCGGTCGCGATCGCCGCGACCAGGTCGCGCGGCGTCGCGCCGTCGTGGTCGAGCCGCACCCCGGCGCGGAAGTGGTCCAACCGGTGGGTCACGAAGTGCTGCTGCTCCCAGTGCCGGGCCAGCGGCACGTAGACGAACGGCCGGCGGGCCGCGACCAGCTCCATGGTGGTCGACAACCCGCCCTGGACCACCGCGACGTCGGCGCAGGCGAGGTGCTCGAACAACGACGGCACGTAGCCGAGCCTGTCGAGCCCCGGCACGTCGGGCAGCCCGGCCGGGTCGATCCTCGGCCCGGTCACCATCACCATGCGCGCGTCGGGCTGCTCGAGGCGCAGCAGGGCGAAGGCCTCGGCGACGAGCTCGAGCAAGGCTCGGCCGACCGCGGTGCCTCCGACCGCAGCGACGTACAGCGGGTAGCCCGTGCCGTAGCCCAGCCGCCGCCGCAGGGCCGCGGTCCGCCGGTAGGTGGGTGGGTCGAACGGCACGACGTAGGGCACCGCGTCGAACCAGGTCCTGGCCCACTCCCGCACCCCCGGCAGGCCGTCGCCCAGCGACGCGTCGGGCAGCTCGTCGAACCCCCCGACGAACAGCGAGCGGTCGCGCACCGCCGGGTGCCTGGCCCGGTGCTCGACCATCTCGGCGTTGTAGTCGGCGCAGAGCTCGGCCTCGCGTGGATCGGCCCCGGGGTCGACGGGCAGGAACCCGACGACGTCGGTGAGGAAGGCGTAGGGCGCGATCTTGCGCTCGGGGTTCTCGTGCAGGAAGTGGTCGACCTCCCACGCCTCGTCGCCCACCCACAGGTCGTACGCCGTCGCGCGGACGACCTCGTCGAAGACCAGGTAGTTGGCGCAGAAGACCTCGTCGAGCTGCCGCATCGCGTGGAACGCGTGCAGGTCGTGGCCACTGGCCTGGTCCTCCCAGTGGGCCGACTCCGAGGCCAGGTCGGCGCTGGCGTCGTGCACCCGCTCGCCCTCGGTGCGCAGCACCTGGGTGACGGGTGGCTGCGCCAGCCACTCGACCTCGAGGTCGGGGACCTGCGCGCGCAGCGACCGGACGATCGTCAGGTCGCGCAGCACGTGGCCCAGGCCGATGGGCGAGCAGACCCACAGGGCCCGGCGCGCCCGGGTGCGGGCCGGCCGCCACGTCGCGGTCGCCGGCGGCGGGGGCGCGTGCCGGTCGACGAAGTCCTTGAGCAGCAGGTTGACCAGCACGGGATGTCGGGCGTGCGGTAGGTGCCCGGCGCCCTCCAGCAGGACCAGCGGGCCACCGGTCAGCTCAGCGAGCCGGCGGCTGCGCTCGGGGTTCTGGCACTGGTCGTCGGTGCCCTGCACGACCAGGACCGGGCACGTCAGACGACCCGCGAGCCGCTCCACCTCCGCCGCCTCACCGAGCCGCACCGGCGCCGCACCGCGGGCCACCAACGTGGCGCGGTCGGTCTGCAGCGCCCAGGCGACCAGGTCGTCGTAGATCTTGGTCGAGTGGGCCTCGGGCACCATGTGCCGGCTGTGGTGGTGGGCCCAACCCTCGTAGTCGTGCGCCCAGCGGGGGTCGCCGGGGTCGTCGATGCGCGACGTCCCGGGGGCCAACGCGCTGAGTCCCCCCGAGATCGCGACCAGTCCGCGGACCCGTTCGGGCGCGGCGTCGGCGACCAGCAGCGACCACCTCACCCCGGCGCACAGGGCGACGAGGAAGGCCGACGAGGTACCGGTCGCGTCCATCACGGCGAGCACGTCACCGGCGTAGCAGTCGTCGGCGTAGGCAGCGGGGTCGGTCGGCCGGTCGGAGGCGCCGTTGCCCCGCGGGTCGATCGTGACGACGCGGTGGTGACGCGCCAGGTAGGGCACCTGGGCCTTCCAGTGGTGCGCGTCGACCACCGGGGACGTGGGCACCAGCAGCACGGTGACCGGGCCGTCGCCGTACACCTCGTAGTGCACGGCGACGCCCTCACGGTCGACCTCGCCGGCGAGGTCCGGCTCCCTGGCCCTCACCTCCCCGACTGTCCTCCTGCACGGCCCCTGCCGCCAGCCCCTCCCGCTAGGGCCGGGCCTCGAAGACGAGGTTGAACGGCGTCTCGGTGGCCCGCCGGAACCGCGTGAACCCGGCCTCGCGCACGACCTCGGCGATGGCCCTCTCGCCGGCCTGCGCCCCCAGCGAGCGACCACCGGGCTGCGAGAGCGCGTTGGGCACGCACAGGAAGGTCGAGAAGCCGTAGTAGACCCGGCCGACCGGGTTGAGGTTGTCGGCGACGGTGTCCCCGGCCGCCGGCTCGACGATGAGCCACGTGCCGTCGTCGGCCAGCGCACGGCGGATGTGGCGCGCCGCGCCGGCCGGGTCGCCCATGTCGTGCAGGCAGTCGAAGGTGGTCACCAGGTCGTAGTCCCCGCCGGCGAACGTCTGAGCCGAGGCCACGTCGAAGCGGATCCGGTCGGCGACCCCCGCGTCGGCCGCCCGCTTGCGGGCCAGCTCGACCGAGTCCTCGTGGTAGTCGCAGCCGAGCACCTCGGTGCGGGGGAAGGCCTGGGCGAGCAGGATCGTGGAGGCCCCCAGGCCGCAGCCGACGTCGGCGACCCTGGCACCGGCCTCGAGCTTGGCCCCGACCCCGTCGAGCGCGGGGATCCAGCTCGAGACGAGGTGGGCGACGTACCCGGGGCGGAAGAACTGCTCGCACCCGAGGAAGACGTCGGCGTCCTGCTCGTGCCACCCGATGCCCGCCCCGGTGCGGAAGGCGTCGGTGACCCTGCCCTCGGCCCGCAGCGCCCCGAGGGCGAGCACGAACGCCCCGGGGGCGTAGACCGCGTTGTCGGGGTCGGCCAGCACGAAGGCCTGCTCCTTGGTGAGCGTGTAGGTGTCGGTGGCGGCGTCGTGGTCGACGTAGCCGCCGGCGGCCTGGCCGCGCAGCCACTCCGCCACGTAGCGCGGGTCGCAGCCCGTGCGTCGCGCCACCTCGTCGGGCGTGCCGGGTGAGTCGACCATCGCCCGGTAGAGCCCGAGCCGGTGGCCCACCACCACGTTGCCCGCCGCCATCGTCGCGCCCAGGTCGCCCACGAAGCGGCCCAGCATCGCGTTCAGCTTGTCCTCGTCCATGACCCTCTCCTCCCTCTGCCGACCTGTCTGGCCGGTGTCCTCCGGTCTACGGCGCGGCCGCCGGTGACGACATAGGGGGAATCCCGAGGGTCAGCCAGGAGGGACGTCGCGGGCGTGCCCACCGACCCACGCGGCGACGCCCGCGCGGTTGGGCACGCCCAGGCGCTCCATCGCGCCGCGCACGTGGAGCTCGACGGTCTTCTCGCTGATGGCCAGGCTGCGGGCGATCTGGCGGTTGGTCCGCCCGGCGGCGACCAGGGCGGCCACCTCCCGCTGCCGGGCGGTCAGGCGGGCGTCGGTGGTCGCGTCGACCGCGTCACCGCCGAGCACCCGGTCCGCCAGCGCGAGCACGACCGCGGGCGGTGCCCCCTGCCCCCGGCGCAGCTGCCGCTCGGCGTCCACCGCGCCGAGGTCCTGCCGGACCCCGGCCGTGACCCGGTGCACCCGGTCGGCCTCGATCCCGCTCGCCCGGGCCCCCACCGCGCGGCGCTCGTCGCTCGCGGCGCCGAGCAGCCGGGCCGCGGTCACCGCGGCGCCGCGGTCGAGGGCGACCTCGGCGAGCCCCTCCAGGGCCGAGGCGGTCCCACGTCGGTCTCCCACCGCCTCGTGCAGGCGCAGGGCGCGTCCCAGGAGCGCGGCGGCCGCGTCGGTGCGGCCGACGGACTGCATCACGCCGCCGAGGGCGCCGGCCGCGACGGCGGTCGCCCACGGGTAGTCGAGCGACTCGAACACGACCAGGGCGCGCTCGAGCTCGGCCTCGGCCTCGGCCGCGTGGCCGAGGCCCGCGGCGAGCAGGCCGAGGTCGCAGTGCGCCCAGGCCGTGCCCCG
>CALRVO020000212.1:0-6905 GCA_943371595.1 Sphingomonas paucimobilis | reverse complement strand
CACGTTCTTCGACACGCTGCTGGCCGCCCTCGAGCGCGGGCCCAAGCCGGCGTGGGGCCCGTGGGTCTCCTCGCTGCAGGACGGTGTCGCGGCCGGCGTCGAGCGCGACCGCGCCCTGCTCACCGCCGAGGCCGACCCGATCCACCCGGCCCGCATCTACGGCGAGCTGGTCCCCCGGCTGGCCGACGACGCGGTGGTCATCGGCGACGGCGGCGACTTCGTCAGCTTCGCCGGCAAGTACGTCGAGCCGCAACGGCCCGGCGGCTGGCTCGACCCCGGCCCGTACGGCTGCCTCGGCGCGGGCCTCGGTGCCGCCATCGCGGCCCGGATCGCCCGACCCTCGGCGCAGGTGTGCCTGCTGCTGGGTGACGGTGCCGCCGGGTTCTCGCTGATGGACGTCGACACCCTGGTCCGCCACGACCTGCCGGTCGTCATGGTGATGGGCAACAACTCGGCCTGGGGCCTCGAGAAGGGCCCGATGCAGATGCTCTACGGCTACGACGTCGCCGCCGACCTCGCCCCGCGCACGGCCTACGACGGCGTCGTCAAGGCGCTCGGCGGCGCCGGGGAGACCGTCACCGACCCCCGTCAGATCGGTGCCGCGCTCGACCGGGCCTTCGCCTCGGGCGTCCCCTACCTGGTCAACGTGATCACCGACGTCGACGCGGCCTACCCCCGCGCGACGTTCGGCATCTGAGCGTGGAGCTGCGGCGGGCCGTCCCCAGCGAGCACGAGGCGATCGGTCGGCTCACCGTCGCGGCCTACGAGCCGTTCCTGCTCGGCCCCGACGACGACTACCGGCTGCGGCTGGCCGACGCCGCGCGCCGCGACCGCGAGGCCGAGGTCTGGGTGGCCGCCGAGGGCGGGTCGGTGCTCGGCAACGTCACGGTGTGCCCGGCCGGCTCCCCGTGGCGCGAGCTCGCCCGCGACGACGAGGGCGAGTTCCGGATGCTGGCGGTCTCGCCCGACGCCCAGGGCCGCGGGGTCGGGCACCAGCTCGCCGAGCTGGTCGTCGAGCGGTTCCGCGTCGAGGGTGCCCGTGCCGTCGTCCTGTCGTCGTTGACCGTCATGGCCGGAGCGCACCGGCTCTACGAGCGGCTCGGGTTCGTGCGCGTGCCCGACCGCGACTGGTCACCCCACCCCGGGGTCGACCTGATCGCCTACTCCCTGGAGCTGTGATGGCCGAGACCACTGCCCTGACCTTCACCGTCACCGACGCCGACACCGCGCTCGTTCTCGGGTCGGGCTCGCTGCCCGTCCTGGCCACCCCGCGACTGCTGGCGTGGCTCGAGGCCGCCACCTGCGCCGCCCTGGAGCCGACGCTGCCCGAGGGGTCGACCAGCGTCGGCACCCGCGTGGCGCTCGAGCACCTCGGCGCGTCGGCCGTCGGGCAGCAGGTCGAGGTGACCGCGTCGACCGCCTACGTCGACGGTCGGCTCCACCGCTTCGCCGTCGCGGCCCGGCACGTCGGGGGCGCCGCTGCCGGCAAGGTCGTCGGCAGCGGCGAGGTCACCCGGGTCGTGGTCGACGCCGAGCGGTTCCTGGCGCGGCTGCCGGCGTGAGGTCGCACCCCACCCGCCGGCGGCTCGATTTCCCCAGCACCCGGCCACCTGAGAGGATGTCCTGATCTCGATCCCAGGAGGACACCATGGGCAAGACCGGACGCAAGCGTCGCGCGCGACGCAAGAAGGCCGCCAACCACGGCAAGCGCCCCAACAGCTGAATCCCGGCTGACACGACGAACCCCCGGCCGACGGCCGGGGGTTCTGTTGTCTCGGGGAACCAGATCACCGGCCCGGGGGCCGGCGCTCAGCTCTCGGGCGTGACCTGGATCTGGACCTGCACCTCGCGGATGCGCACCCGGACCCGCTCGCGCAGGTCGGCCGGGGCCACCTCGGAGCACGACCGGGCGACGACCGACTTCACGGTGCGCTGCAGGTCGTACTTGACCAGGCACGGGTTGCAGGAGTCGAGGTGGATGCGCACGTCGGCGCAGTCGGCGTCGTCGAGCTCGTTGTCGAGGAAGTAGACGATGCGCTCGAGGAAGTCGGCGCACTCGGCGTCGGCGGCGTGGTCGGCGTGCTCGCCGTGTGCGTGCGTCATCGGTCCTTCGCCTCCTTGGCGGCCACGGTGCCCGCAGGCAACAGGTCGTTGGTGCGCACGTAGTCGGACAGCAGGTCGCGCAGCTGCCGGCGGCCACGGTGCAGGCGCGACATCACGGTGCCGATGGGGGTCTCCATGATCTCGGCGATCTCCTTGTAGGCGAACCCCTCGACGTCGGCCAGGTAGACCGCGAGGCGGAACTCCTCGGGGAGGCGCTGCAGCGCCTGCTTGACCTGCGAGTCGGGCAGGTGCTCGAGGGCCTCCATCTCCGCGGACTTCAGCCCCGAGGAGCTGTGGGACTCGGCCCGGGCGAGCTGCCAGTCCTCGACGTCCTCGGACATCGACTGCTGCGGCTGGCGCTGCTTCTTGCGGTAGTTGTTGATGAAGGTGTTGGTGAGGATGCGGTAGAGCCAGGCCTTGAGGTTGGTGCCGGGCCGGAACTGGTGGAAGGCCGAGTAGGCCTTGGCGAAGGTCTCCTGGACCAGGTCCTCGGCGTCGGCGGGGTTGCGGGTCATCCGCATCGCGGCCGAGTAGAGCTGGTCGAGGAAGGGCAGGGCGTCGCGCTCGAAGCGCAGCGAGCGCTCGGCGTCGGTCTCGGTCTCGAGGTCGACGACCTCGGGTTGAGCGTCGGTCACGTCAGTCATCAGGTCCCAGCGTACGTCGCTGGCGGGACGTTCCATCACGGCCATCACGCTTCATGGAACCCGTCACCGTCGGGCCGCATTCCCGACGACCTCGCGCACGATCCACTCCAGGGTCGACTCGACGAGGATCTCGAGGGCCTCCGCCTGCGAGACGGAGCCCTTCTTGGGCACCTTGAACGAGTGGTCAGCCCCGGGGACGACGACCAGGTCGAGGTCGCCGGGGAACTCCTCGGGACGACCCATCGTGTCCCGCTCGCCCTGCACGACCAGGGTCGGGACCCGCGCCCCGCGCAGCTCGGCGAGGCGCGACCGCTCGGGCCTGCCCGGCGGGTGCAACGGGAACGCGAGGGCCAGGCAGCCGACCGCGCCGAGCCTCTTGGCCGTGCGGGCCGCGGACCGGGCACCGGCCGAGCGGCCGCCGACCACCAGCGGCGATCGGGTGCGCAGCTTGTTGGCCCCGGCGACGAACGCCTCGTCGAGGGTGGCCGGCGCGGTCGCGACCTTGCGGCCGGCCCGCTTCCACGGCTGCTCGAAGCGGACGACGGTGACGTCGTTGCGTGGCAGCGCCTCGGCCAGCGCCTCGAGGTCGGGGGTGTCGATCCCCGCTCCGGCTCCGTGGCTGAGCATCAGGGTCGCCATCGGCCTGCGCGTGCGGTCGGTGACCAGGAGCCCCTCGCCGTGGGGCGTCTCGACGACCAGCTCGTGGCGGGTGGTCATAGGAGCGTCTCCTGGTCGTCGGGGTCGGCGGGTTGGTCCGGATCCTCCAGCGCCAGCGGCTCGAGCAGCTCGGGCCCGTTGTTGCGCACGTTGCCCACCGCGGGTGACACAGGGTAGGCCTCCAGGCGGCCGGGCATCGCCGGGACGAGCAACGCCATCAGGTCGTCCTTGTCGGTGCGCGGGTCGAGCCAGGTGTGCCATCGGTCGGGCTCGACCATCAGCGGCATCCGGTCGTGGATGCGGCCGAGGTCGTCGGCCGCGTCGGTCGTGATGACCGTGCAGGTCCAGCGGAACCGCTCGGGGTCGTCCTCGTCACGCGTCGGGTCGCGCCAGATCTCGTAGAGGCCGGCCATCGCCAGGGTGCTGCCGTCGGCCGGCCTGATGAAGAACGGCTGCTTGCGCGGCTTGCCCTTCGCGGTGAGCTCCTGCGTCTCGTACCACTCGTAGTAGCCGTCGGCGGGCAGGAGGCAGCGCCGCGCCGCGAAGGCCCGGCGGAACGCCGGCTTGTCGGCCACGGTCTCCATGCGGGCGTTGATCATCCGGCTGCCGATCGCGGGGTCCTTGGCCCACGAGGGCACCAGGCCCCACCGCAGCACTCGCAGCTGGCGCACCGGGTCGTCGTCCTCAGGCACGTCCTTGTCGCGGGCGGAGGGCGGGCGCTCGAGGACGGCGTAGACGTCCTTGGTGGGGGCCACGTTGTAGTCGGGCGCGAGCGCCTGCGACACGTGGGAGTCGAGCACGTCGAACTCCTCCACGAGGTCGTCGGGTCGCCGGCTCGACGCATACCTGCCGCACATGGCTTCAACACTAGGGGTGGCTCCCGGCGCCGGGCGATCACCTAGGTTGGACGACATGAGCCTCAGCCGACTTGTCGCCCGTCCCCTCATCGCCGCCGGGATCATCTACGCCGCCCAAGGCGTCCTCCGCGACCCCGCCCAGGCCGTGCCGCGGGCCAAGAAGGTGACCGACCGGGTCGTGCCCGCCGCCCAGAAGGCCGGCATCCCCTTGCCCGAGGACACCGCCACGCTGGTCCGGCTCAACGCCGCCGCCCAGGTGGCCGGGTCCCTCGCCCTGGCCACCGGCCGGGCCCCGCGCCTGGGCGCGTCGGTGATCACGGCGTCCCTGCTGCCGACGACCATCGCCGGTCACTCCTTCTGGAACGAGACCGACCCGGCCGCCAAGAAGGCCCAGACCATTGCGTTCTTCAAGAACCTCTCGCTGTTCGGCGCGATGCTGATCGTCTCCGGCGACACCGACGGCAAGCCCGGGGTCGCCTGGCGCGCCCGTCGCGCCGCCAAGGACGCCCGTCGTCAGTCCAAGCACCTCGCCACCTCCGCCCGCCGCGAGGCCAAGCTGGCGAAGGCCAAGGTGAGCTAGCTCCTGTGCCGGCAGGGCTCGGTAGGGTGCGCGGGTGATCGCTGACCCCTGGCCCGCACCCCGGGTGCACGACCCGGTCGACGTCGTCGTCTCGCTTCCCGGCAGCAAGTCGCTGGCCAACCGGGCGCTGGTGCTCGCCGCGATCGCCGACGGTCCCTGCGTCGTACGTCGTGCGCTGCGGTCGCGCGACACCCTGCTGATGGCGTCCGCGCTGACCGCGCTGGGGTCGCCCGTCGACACGACCGGCGACGACTGGCACGTGACGCCGGGGGCGTTCGCCGGCGACGTCGCGGTCGACTGTGGTCTGGCCGGCACCGTGATGCGGTTCGTACCGCCGGTCGCCGGGCTGTCGACCGGGGCCGTGTCGTTCGACGGCGACCCGCACATGCGCAAGCGTCCGGTCGGCGAGGTGCTCGCGGCCCTACGGGCGCTGGGCACCGACGTCGACGACGGCGGTCGCGGCGCGCTGCCGTTCACCGTGCGCGGCACCGGGTCCGTGCCGGGTGGCACGGTCGTCATCGACGCCTCCGCGTCGTCGCAGTTCGTCTCGGCCCTGCTGCTGGCCGGCGCCCGCTACGACCGTGGCGTCGACGTGCGCCACGACGGCAAGCCGGTGCCCTCGCTGCCCCACATCGACATGACGGTCGCGATCCTGCGCGAGCACGGCGTCGAGGTCGACGACAGCGAGGCCAACCGCTGGGCCGTCGCGCCAGGACGCGTCGCGGCCGTCGACCACGTCATCGAGCCCGACCTGTCCAACGCCGCGCCCTTCCTGGCGCTCGCCGCCGTCAGCAGGGGCCGGGTCACGGTCCGCGACTGGCCCGAGCACACCACCCAGCCCGGCGACGAGCTGCGCAGCATCCTGGCACTCATGGGCTGCGAGGTCGTCCACACCGACGACGGTCTGCAGGTCACCGGCCCCGGCCGCCTGCAGGGGGTCGACCTCGACCTGCACGACGTCGGCGAGCTGACCCCCGCCGTCGCCGCCCTCTGCGCCCTGGCCGACGGCCCCTCCCACCTGCGCGGCATCGCCCACATCCGCGGCCACGAGACCGACCGGATCACCGCTCTCGCGACCGAGCTCACCGCCCTGGGAGCCGGGGTCACCGAGCACGCCGACGGCCTGTCGATCACCCCGGCACCGCTGCGTGGCGGGGTGTGGCACACCTACGCCGACCACCGGATGGCCCATGCCGGCGTCATCATCGGCGCCGCCGTCGACGGCGTGCTGGTCGAGGACGTCGCCACGACGAGCAAGACGTTCCCCGACTTCGCCGGCTTCTGGTCGAGCCTCCTGCCGTGAGCCCGCGATGACGGGGCGCCGCTACTCCGACCAGGACGTCGAGCACTACGACCGCCCCCGTCGGCGCACGCGCCCGCGCACCAAGGACCGACCCACCTACGACGACGCCGTCGAGGGTGTCGTGGTCACCGTCGACCGGGGCCGGCTCACCGTGCTCGTCGACGGCCGGGTCGTCATGGCCGTCAAGGCCCGACCGCTGGGCCGCAAGGGCGTCGTGGTCGGCGACCGGGTGCGCGTCGTCGGCGACACCTCCGGGGCCGAGGGCACCCTGGCCCGGATCGTCGAGGTGGTCGAGCGCACCACCACGCTGCGACGCACCGCCGACGACGACGACCCCGTCGAGCGGGTCATCGTCTCCAACGCCGAGCAGCTGGTCATCGTCACGGCGCTCGCCGACCCCGAGCCCCAGCCGCGCATGATGGACCGCGCCCTCGTGGCGGCGTACGACGCCGGGATGACGCCCCTGCTCTGCCTGACCAAGGCCGACCTGACGTCACCCGACGAGCTGTTGCTGACCTACCGGTCCCTGGGCGTGCCGTGGGTGGTCACCGAGCGCGGCGGTGACCTCACCGAGGTGCGCGAGCGGCTCGCCGGCCGGACGAGCGTGCTCGTGGGGTCCAGCGGCGTCGGCAAGTCGACGCTGGTCAACGCCCTGGTGCCCGACGCGTTCCGCGAGGTCGGCGTCGTCAACGCCGTGACCGGGCGCGGGCGGCACACCTCCACGTCGGCCTACCTGCTGCCGCTGCCCGACCACGACGGCG
>CALRVO020000211.1:0-6939 GCA_943371595.1 Sphingomonas paucimobilis | reverse complement strand
GTCTGCTCGCCGGCGCGCGCACCACGGAGCCTGCGCCGCCCGAGGTCGTCGCCCGCCTCGACGCCGTCCTCGCCCAGCTGGCCGCCGAGGGCGCCCACGCCGTCGACCCGGCCCCACCCGCCGCGAGCAGCCCGAGCCACGGGGTCGTCGTCGACCTCGCGGCCCGGCGCCGACGTCGCGTGCGCGGGCTGCTCGGTGCCGCCGCGGCCGTCGTGGTGCTCGGGATCGGGGTGAGCCAGCTCGGCAACCTCACCGAGGGCGCGAGCGACGACTCCTCGGCGGGCGCCGAGACGTCCGACCGGGCCGCCGACGAGAGCGCTGCCGACAGCGACGCCGGAGCCGGCGGCGGCGTCGGCCCCGAGGCCGGCCCACCACCGGGCTCCGCCCCTGCCAACCCGCCCGGCTCCCAGGAGCCCGAGTCCTTGACCGGCCGCACCCTCCCCGACACCGTCCCCGAGGTCGCCCGTCGTGGCTTCCGCGACGCCGTGGTGCGACTGCGCGACGTCGACTTCGCGACGTCCCTCGACGACCGGACCGCCCTCGGCGCCGCCGAGCTCACCTCCGAGTCGCTCTTCGTGTGCCCACCGACGGTGTGGGGCCCGGGCCGGTTGGTCCCCGTGACCTACACCGGTGCACCGGCCGTGCTCGTCTACCGGCCCGCCACCGGCGAGACCCAGTCGGTCGAGCTGCTGCAGTGCGGCACGGGTGCGGTGCTGCGCTCGGTCGTCATCCCGTTCCCCTGAGCCCGCGCCCCGGTCCGGACCAGGGGGGACGGAATGCCGCTCCCCTACGATCGGTTGTGCCTGACGCAGCCACGACCCACCCGCCACCTCGAGGAGACCCGCACCGCATGACGCAGTCCGCGACCGAGACGCCCGACGCCGGGCCCCGCAACGTCATCATCATCGGCTCCGGTCCCACCGGCTACACCGCGGCGGTCTACGCCGCGCGCGCCAGCCTCGAGCCGCTGGTCTTCGAGGGCTCGGTGACCGCCGGCGGCGCCCTGATGAACACCACCGAGGTCGAGAACTTCCCCGGCTTCCGCGACGGCATCATGGGCCCGGCCCTGATGGACGAGATGCGCGCCCAGGCCGAGCGCTTCGGCGCCGAGCTGGTCCCCGACGACGTCGTCGCCGTCGACCTCACCGGCGACGTCAAGGTCGTGCGCACCGCCACCGACACCTACACCGCACGCGCGGTGATCCTGGCCACCGGGTCCGGGTACCGCAAGCTCGACCTGCCCAACGAGGACGCCCTGTCCGGCCGCGGGGTCTCGTGGTGCGCCACCTGCGACGGCTTCTTCTTCCGCGAGCAGCACATCGCGGTCGTGGGCGGTGGCGACTCGGCCATCGAGGAGGCGACGTTCCTGACCCGCTTCGGCTCGAAGGTGTCGCTCATCGTGCGCCGCGACGAGCTGCGCGCCTCCAAGATCATGCAGGAGCGCGCCTTCGCCGACCCCAAGCTCGAGATCGTCTGGAACTCCGTCGTCGACTCCATCAACGGCACCGACAGCCTCGAGTCGGTCACCCTGCGCGACACCGTGACCGGCGAGACCCGCGACCTCGACGCCACCGGCCTGTTCATCGCGATCGGCCACGACCCGCGCTCCGAGCTGTTCAAGGGCCAGGTCGACCTCGACGACAACGGTTACGTCCTCGCCGGCCACCCCGGCACCACGACCAACCTGCCCGGCGTGTTCGCCGCCGGTGACCTCGTCGACCACATCTACCGCCAGGCCATCACCGCCGCCGGCACCGGGTGCGCCGCCGCGCTCGACGCCGAGCGCTACCTGTCCGAGCTCGACCACCACGCGGGGTCCACGGGCGCCGAGGCCCAGCAGCGCGCCGACGCCGAGACCGAGCTCGACCTCTGAGCCTGGGAACACCCCAGCGCCCGAGGGCGTTACACCCTCACAACCACCAGAAGGGAAACACCGCCGTGGGCAACATCCAAGCCGTCACCGACGCCGAGTTCGACACGCAGGTCCTGCAGTCCGAGCGTCCCGTGCTCGTCGACTTCTGGGCCGAGTGGTGCGGCCCGTGCCGCCAGGTCGCGCCGATCCTCGACGAGATCGCCACCCAGCACGGCGAGAAGATCAAGTTCCTCAAGATGAACGTCGACGAGAACCCCGTCACCCCGTCGTCCTACCGGGTCACCGGCATCCCCACGATCAACGTCTACCAGGGTGGTGAGGTCGTCCGGAGCATCGTCGGCGCCCGCCCGAAGGCCGCGCTGCTCAAGGAGCTCGAGGAGTTCACGGGCTGACACGAGCCCCGACTCGCCTGCTTCACCGGGCCCCGGACGCCTCAGGCGTCCGGGGTCTCGTGCGTCTGCAGCGGCGCCGGGGCCGGCACGGGCCGCACCGCGCCCCGGAGCCGCTCGAGCGCGGCCTCGACCTCGTCCTTCCAGGTCAGGGCCGACCGCAGGTCCATCCGCATCCGCGGCGTCGTCGGGTGGGGCCGGTGGGTGCGGAAGCCGACGTGCGCGAGGAAGCCGGCCGCCACGACGCACCCGCCCCGCCCCCGGGTGTCGCCGAACGCCTCGACCGCCCGGATGCCGCCGCGCTCGACCAGGTCGCGGGCCATCGCCTGCACGAGCATCCGGCCCAGGCCGCCCCCGGCGTGCTCGGGGGCGACGTACGCCGTCGTCATCAGCACCGCGTCGCCCGACACCGGTGCCGTGGGGTGGCTGCCGGCCCCGGGCACGAACGCCGGCGGGGCGTAGGCGACGTAGCCGACCGCGACGTCGTCGACCAGGGCCACCCGCCCGCACGAGCCCCACTCGCGCAGCACCAGCGACAGCCAGGCGTCCTTCTCGGCCGCGGCCTCGGCGGCGGTGGTGAGACGACCGCGCCGCACGGGGTCGAGCTCCCACCGCACGCAGGAGCGGCACGGCACCCCGGCGTCCCCCAGGGCGCGGAGCCGGTCGGGGGTGAGCCGCACGATCCGGCGGGTCATGAAACCCGAGGGTAGTCGACCGATCGGACCTGTCAGGATGAGTCGGTGCGCCAGATCCGCCAGAGCAAGAAGCTCCACGACGTCCGCTACGACGTGCGGGGGCCCATCCTCGTCGAGGCCCAGCGGCTCGAGGCCGAGGGACACCGCATCCTCAAGCTCAACATCGGCAACCCGGCCCCCTTCGGCTTCGAGGCGCCCGAGGCGATCCTCGCCGACGTGGCCCACCACCTGCCCCACTCCCAGGGCTACAGCGACTCTCGCGGCATCTTCTCCGCCCGCACGGCGGTCGCGCAGTACTACCAGCAGCGGGGGCTGCGCGAGACCGCCGTCGACGACGTCTTCATCGGCAACGGCGTCTCCGAGCTGATCTCGATGGTGCTGCAGGCGTTCCTCGACGACGGCAACGAGATCCTGGTGCCCGCGCCCGACTACCCGCTGTGGACCGGGGCGGTCACTCTCTCGGGAGGCACCCCGGTGCACTACCTGTGCGACGAGGCCAACGGGTGGAACCCCGACCTGGCCGACATCGAGGCCAAGATCACCGAGAACACCCACGGCCTGGTGATCATCAACCCCAACAACCCGACCGGGGCGGTCTACAGCAAGGAGGTCGTCGACGGGCTGGTCGACATCGCCCGACGCCACGACCTGGTCGTCTTCGCCGACGAGATCTACGAGAAGATCCTCTTCGACGACGCGGTGCACCACCACGCGGCCGCCTCCGCCGGCGCCGACGTGCTCTGCCTGACCTTCTCGGGTCTGTCCAAGGCCTACCGGGTCTGCGGCTACCGCGCCGGCTGGGTGATGATCTCGGGCCCGCAGGAGATCGCGACCGACTTCCTCGAGGGGCTCACCCTCATCGCCAACATGCGGATGTGCTCCAACGTCCCGGCCCAGCACGCCATCCAGACCGCGTTGGGCGGCTACCAGTCGATCAACGAGCTGATCGTGCCCGGGGGGCGCTTCTACGAGCAGGCCATGCTCGCCCACCGACTGCTCAACGAGATCCCCGGAGTCTCCTCGGTCAAGCCGAGCGGGGCGCTCTACTGCTTCCCCCGCCTCGACCCCGAGGTCTACCCCATCGACGACGACGAGGCCTTCGTCATCGACCTCCTGCGGGCCAAGAAGCTCCTGGTGACCCACGGGACCGGCTTCAACTGGCCGGCGCCCGACCACTTCCGGCTGG
Source organism: Sphingomonas paucimobilis (assembly GCA_943371595.1). Lineage (GTDB taxonomy): Bacteria > Actinomycetota > Actinomycetes > Propionibacteriales > Nocardioidaceae > Nocardioides. The sequence goes on along the minus strand of CALRVO020000211.1, from coordinate 2,796 downwards.
TCACCCTGCCCGACGTCGCCGTGCTCGAGGAAGCCATCGGCCGCATCGCCGACTTCCTGGCCACCCGACGCTGACCCGCACCCCCTCGGTCTGCCACCCTCGGGGGCACACCGGCACCCCCTCCCTCTCGACGGCCCAGGAGTGGCATCCATGCGTGACCTGACCTATCCCCCGATCATCCTCGCGGCCAAGACCGCCTTCCGGTTGCTCGGACAGGACTTCCAGATGAGCGGGACCGAGCACGTGCCGCGCACGGGCGGCGTCCTGCTGGCGGTCAACCACATCGGTTACGTCGACTTCATCTACGGCGGCCTCGCTGCCAACCCGTCGGGCCGCAAGGTGCGCTTCATGGCCAAGCGCGAGCTCTTCGACCACAAGGTCACCGGGCCGCTGATGCGCTCGCTGCACCACATCGAGGTCGACCGGGGCGCCGGCACGCAGTCGATGCGGACGGCCCTGAGCTACCTCAAGGCCGGCGAGGCCGTCGGCATCTTCCCCGAGGCGACCATCTCGCGGTCCTTCGAGCTCAAGGAGTTCAAGTCCGGGGCGGTCCGCATCGCGGCCGACGCCGGGGTGCCGCTCGTGCCGGTCATCCTCTGGGGAACGCAGCGGATGATGACCAAGGACCACGAGCGCGACTTCTCGCGAGGCAAGACCATCGCGATCCGCGTCGGGGCCCCGATGCACCCCACGGGGCAGGACCCGGTGGCCGAGACCGAGGAGCTCCACCGCGTCATGTCGGGCCTGCTCGACGAGACCATCCGCAGCTATCCGGCTGACGAGCAGCCCCCGGGATCGTGGTGGCTCCCCGCGTCGTACGGCGGGAGCGCGCCGACCCCGGCCGAGGCTGAGCGCCTGGATGCCGAGGAGAAGCGTGCCCGCGCCGCCAAGCGTGCTGCCCGACGGGCCGAGAAGGCCGGCGACGCCTGACCGCGTCGCCTCGGTGTAGCCATGTCGGCGAAACGATAGGTTGCTTTGTCGACATAGCAACCTGGAGCTAGATCGGCCGGTCCTCGCGGTTGCGCGGGTCGATGGTGTCGACGATGCGCCGCAGGTCCTCGAGCGAGGCGAACTCGACGGTGATCTTGCCCTTGCGCTGGCCCAGGTCGACCTTGACCCGGGTCTCGAGCCGGTCCGAGAGCCGCTCGGCGAGATCGACCAGCCCGGGGGCCGTCGGCTTGCGCCGGACCTGCCGCGTGGTGCGCCCGCCGAGCTCGCCGTCGGCGACCGCCACGATCTCCTCCAGGGCGCGCACGCTGATGCCCTCGGCAACCACCCGCTGGGCCAGCCGGTCCTGCAGGTCGGCGTCGTCGACCGCGAGCAGGCTGCGCGCGTGGCCAGCGGAGAGCACGCCGGCGGCCACCCGGCGCTGTACGGCCGGGCTCAGCCGCATCAACCGGATCGTGTTGCTGATCTGCGGCCGCGACCGTCCGATGCGCGACGCGAGCTCCTCGTGGGTGCAGGCGAAGTCCTCGAGCAGCTGTTGGTAGGCCGCCGCCTCCTCCAGCGGGTTGAGCTGGCTGCGGTGCAGGTTCTCGAGCAGGGCGTCGCGCAGCATGTCGACATCGTCGGTCTGCCGCACGATCGCGGGGATGGTGGTCATCCCGGCCTGCTGGGAGGCCCGCCAGCGGCGCTCCCCCATGATCAGCTCGTACTCGTCCGGGGCGCTCAGGCGCACGACCACCGGCTGGAGCAGACCGACCTCGCGGACGGAGTGCACGAGCTCGGCCATGGCCTCCTCGTCGAAGACCTGGCGCGGCTGGACGGCGTTCGGGCGGATCTGGTCGATCGGCAGCTCGGCGAAGTACGCGCCGTCGACCGGAGCCAGGGCCGGCGACCCGTCCGACGGCTGCGGCGGCTGCGACGGGTGCGACGGGCCGGGAGCATCGACACCCTGCTCGGCCGCGGAGCCGTTCGAGGTCGTGCCAGCGGGCTCAGCGGCGGGCGGAGCCGTCGGCGGAGCGGTCGGGATCAGCGACCCGAGGCCGCGCCCCAGACCGCGCTTGGGAGTCGGTGCCGCCATCAGCGTGCCCCCTTCGTGGCGATCTCGCGCGCAGCCTCGAAGTAGGACAGCGCACCGGGTGAACCCGGATCGTAGGTCATCACGGTCTGGCCGTACGACGGTGCCTCGGACACCCTGACCGACCGTGGGATCGCCGTGCGCAGCACCTGGTCCCCGAAGTGGCCACGGACCTCCTCGGCCACGCCGGCGGCGAGCCGGGTGCGCGCGTCGTACATCGTCAGGAGGATCGTGGTGACCGCCAGGTCGGGATTGAGGTGGGCACGGACCATGTCGACGGTCTCCAGCAGCTGACCGAGCCCTTCCAGGGCGTAGTACTCCGCCTGGATCGGGATCATCATCTCGTCGCCGGCGACCAGGGCGTTGAGCGTGAGCAGCCCCAGCGAGGGCGGGCAGTCGATGAGGACGTAGTCGAACCGGTCCTCGACCGCCGCGGCCTTGGCCGCGTCGGTGACCACGAGGGGGTGGTTGTGGATCGCCTTGCGCAGCCGTCCCTCGCGGGCCACCACGCTGACCAGCTCGATCTCGGCGCCGGCCAGGTCGATGGTCGCGGGGACCACGAAGAGATCGGGCAGGTCGGGGCACGGCAGCGCGATCTCCGCCAGGGGACGGCCCTCGACCAAGCCGTCGTACGTCGACGGCACCCCGCGTCGGTGCTCGACGCTGAGGGCGGTCGACGCGTTGCCCTGGGGATCGAGGTCGATCACCAGGACCCGCTGACCCAGCTGGGCCAGCGCCGCGGCGACGTTGACGGTGGAGGTCGTCTTGCCGACGCC
>CALRVO020000210.1:0-6940 GCA_943371595.1 Sphingomonas paucimobilis | reverse complement strand
TGGCGGTGGTCGAGCAGTCGCTGGGCCTGGTGCCCCACGAGCCGGTGCTCGAGCAGCTCGTGCGTCGGGTGTCCTGACCCCGGCCCCGCGTCACGCAGTGTTCACCCGACGCGAGGGTTTCCTTGGTCGACGCCGGGGGGTGTGACCGGGAGGGTTCACCCATGACTCTCGGGTTCCGCCGCAGCCACGGCCTCGCCGTCCTCGCCCTGCTCCTCCTCGTCCCGCTGCTCGCCGTGCTGGTGTCGTCACCGGCCCAGGCGGCCACCGTCTCGGTGGCCTCGGCCCGGGCCACCCAGGACGGCTCGAGCGCGACCGTGCGCGGCTACGTCGTCGGGCAGCCGACCGCGACGACGACCGTCGTGCGCAGCGGCTACCCCAACGACTACGCGCTCGCCCTGACCGACTCGGCCGGCGTCACCGACCCCGCGCAGATGCTCTACGTGCAGATCCCGTCCGCCTTCCGCTCCTCGTGGGGGCTGCGGACCAACCCCGGCCTGCTCGGCAAGCGGGTCGACGTCACCGGCACCCTCGCGGCCTACTTCTCCCACCCGGGCCTCACCGGCGCGAGCGCCTTCGCCCTGGCCGGCAGCACCACCCCCACGACCCCGCCCCCCACCACGACGCCGCCGGGCGGGGCCTCGGGCGGCACGACCGCCTACGACACGACGTACTGGAAGAACGCCGTCGGCCGGTCCGGGGCCGACCTCGAGTCGGCGCTGCACACCACCATCTCCACCGGCGTCACCCGGCTCTCCTACGACGCCGTGTGGAACGCCCTCAAGGTCACCGACCGCGACCCGGCCAACAGCAACAACGTGATCCTGCTCTACCAGGGCACCTCGGTGCCGGCGTCCGACAACGGCGGCGGCGTGGACCAGTGGAACCGCGAGCACGTGTGGGCCAAGTCCCACGGCGACTTCGGCACGACCACCGGCCCCGGCACCGACCTGCACCACCTGCGTCCGACCGACGTCACCGTCAACTCCGCTCGTGGCAACCTCGACTTCGACAACGGCGGCACCCCCAACGCCGAGGCGCCCGGCAACTACGCCGACGGCGACTCCTGGGAGCCCCGTGACGCCGACAAGGGCGACGTGGCCCGGATGATCTTCTACATGTCGGTGCGCTACGAGGGGGGCGACGGCTTCGCCGACCTCGAGGTCAACAACCTCACCGGCAACGGCACCGCGCCCTACCTCGGCAAGCTCTCGGTGCTCCTGCAGTGGAACGCCCAGGACCCGCCCAGCGCCGCCGAGCTGCGCCGCAACGACGTCATCCACCACACCTACCAGCGCAACCGGAACCCGTTCATCGACCACCCCGAGTGGGCCGACAGCATCTGGTGAAGGAGGTCGGACGAAGTCCGAACCTCCTTCGGTGGTGGTCGAGCGTCCGGGTCGCCGACCGAGGAACGAGGTCGCGAACCGGCGTCGAGACCCCCGCACCCGATCTGCGGGACCCGACTGGCTGGCGCACCCGGTCGAGGGTGTCGTAACCTGAGGATCGATCGAACACACGTTCGATCACAGGCAGGGGTCGAACCACGCCGGAGGCCCCGTGTCCGACCCGTTCGTCCATCTCCACGTCGCCTCCGGCTTCTCCCTGCAGTACGGCGCCACGCACCCCCACGCGCTGGTCGAGCACGCGGCGTCGCACGGCATGGACACCCTCGCGCTCACCGACCGTGACGGCACCTACGGTGCGGTGCGGTTCGCGCGGGCCTGCCAGGCCGCGGGCCTGCGCCCGGTGCTCGGTGTCGACCTCGCCTACCGCACGGCCGTGGGCCCCGACCGCCCCGACCGCAGCCCGCGGCGCACCCCCGCCCGGGGCGGCGCCCACCGCGACCGGCCGCTGGAGCGGGGCGGCCTGGCTCGCGCGACCTTCCTGGCCAGTGCCGACACCCGGGGCGGGCGGGCCGGGTGGGCGGCGCTGTGCCGCCTGGTGTCGGCGGTGCACCTCGCCGGCGAGCGCGGCAGCCCCGTCCTCGACCTCACCGACCCGGCCCTGCGCGCGAGCGTCGGCGCGCTGCTGGCGGGGGGCGACCTGGTGGTCCTGCTGGGGCCCGCCTCCGAGCTCGGCCTGGCCGCCACCCGGCGCCGCGACGACCTGGCCCGCGCGGCGCTCGAGCCGTGGCGCGCGCTGGTGCCGCCCACCCACCTCGTCGTCGAGGTCGTCAGCCACCGGCTCCCGGCCTCGGGCCGCGGCCGTCAGGACTGGGGCCCGGGCAGCACCCCCCACGCGGCCCGGATGGCCGGGCTCGCCCGCCGTCACGGGCTGGCGGCGGTGCTGACCAACGCCGTCCGCCACGCCGAGCGTCGCGACGCGGTCACCGTCGACGTCCTCGACGCCGCCCGTCGGCTGGTGGCCCTCGACCTGCGCCACCTCGACCGGCGCAACGCCGAGGGCCACCTGAAGTCGGGCAAGGAGATGGGCGACGTCGCCGACGAGGTCGCCCGGGCCGCCGGCCTGGGGGAGCGGGGCGGGCTCGACCTGCTGGCCCGCACCCGCACCCTCGCCGAGCGCTGCGTCCTCGACCCGCGCGCCGACCTCGGCCTGGGCGAGGTGCACTTCCCCGAGCTCGACGACCACCCCGACGGCCACGACCCCGACCGCGTCCTGCGCGCCCGCTGCGAGGCGTCCGTCGGCCGCCGCTACGGCACCGCCCCGCGCCAGCGCATCTGGAAGCGTCTCGACGACGAGCTCGAGACCATCCGCACCCTGGGCTACGCCGCCTACTTCCTCACCGTCGCCGACGTCACCGACCTGGTGCGCGACCTCGGCATCCGCTGCGCCGCGCGCGGCTCGGGCGCCGGCAGCCTGGTCAACCACCTGCTCGGCGTCTCGGGTGTCGACCCGATCCGCCACGGCCTCCTGATGGAGCGCTTCTTGTCACCGCTGCGCGACGCGCTGCCCGACATCGACGTCGACGTCGAGTCCGCGCGCCGGCTCGAGGTCTACGAGGCGATCCTCGACCGCTTCGGCGGCGAGCGCACCGCGTGCGTGTCGATGATGGACACCTACCGCGTGCGCCACGCGGTGCGCGACGTGGGCGGTGCGCTCGGCAAGCCGCCCGGCGAGATCGACACGATCGCCACGGCCTTCCCCCACGTCCGCGCCCGCGACGCCCGTGCGGCGCTGCGTGACCTGCCCGAGCTGCGCTCGGCCGGGCTGGGGGAGCAGCGCCTCGACCTGTTCTTCGACCTCGTCGAGCGCCTCGACGGGCTGCCCCGCCACGTCGCGATGCACCCCTGCGGCGTCCTGCTCTCCGACCGCACGCTCCTGGACCGCACCCCGGTCGAGGCGAGCTTCGCCGGCTTCCCGATGAGCCAGTTCGACAAGGACGACGTCGAGGACCTCGGTCTGCTCAAGCTCGACGTCCTCGGCATCCGGATGCAGTCGGCGATGGCCCACGCCGTCGCCGAGATCGCGCGGGTCGACGGGCTCGACGTCGACCTCGACGACGAGACCCAGGTCCCGTTCGACGACACGGCGACCTACTCGATGATCAGCAGCGCGCGCACTCTCGGGGTCTTCCAGATCGAGTCGCCCGGGCAGCGCGAGCTCATCGGCAAGTCCGGCATCGACGACTTCGGCGAGATCATCACCGACATCTCGCTGTTCCGTCCCGGGCCGGTGCAGAGCGACATGATCACCCCCTACCTCGACGTCAAGCACGGGTGGCGGCAGGCGCGCTACCTCCACGACGACCTGCGCCCGGTCCTGGAGCAGACCCACGGCGTCGTGGTCTTCCACGAGCAGGTCATCGAGATGATCGCGATCCTCACCGGGTGCTCGCTGGCCGAGGGCGACGAGAAGCGCCGCGCGCTCGGCAGCCGCGACGGCATGGCGCAGACGCAGGCGTGGTTCTTCCCGCGTGCGCTCGGCCGCGGCTACGACCTCGCGGTCGTCGAACGCGTCTGGGACGTCGTCGCCGCCTTCGCCTCCTTCGGGTTCTGCAAGGCCCACGCCGCGGCGTTCGCGCTGCCGACCTACCAGTCGGCCTGGCTCAAGACCCACTGGCCGGCGCACTTCCTGGCCGGGGTGCTCACCCACGACCCCGGCATGTACCCCAAGCGGCTGATCCTCGACGACCTGCGCCGCCTCGGCATCGAGGTGCGCGGGCTCGACGTCGACCGCTCCGAGCAGGCCTACGTCGTCGAGACGACCCCTGACGGGGCCTACGCCGTCCGCGTGGCGCTCGCCGAGGTCAAGGGCATCAGCGCCGCCGAGGTCGAGCGGGTCGTCGCGGCCCGCCCCTACGACTCCCTCACCGACTTCTGGCACCGGGCACGGGTCTCGCGGCCCGTCGTCGAGCGCCTGGTCCTGGCCGGTGGCTTCGACGGCGTCTACGGCCTCCACGCCGCGGGCGCCCTGGCGGCCCGCGGCCGCGTGACGCGTCGCGACCTGCTGCTCCAGGTCGCCGACCTCGACCGGTTCGGCCGCGCCCTCGAGCGGGCCGGCCGCGGCCGGGGGCTCGCGGGTCGCCGGGTCGCCCGCACCACCCGGCCCGCCGACGCCCGCGCCGACGACTCCGCGGCCCGCAACAGCTCCGACCCCGCCACACGCGCCGCGACCCCGGCCCCCGAGCGGCACCCGCTGCACGAGGCCGGGGTCTGGGCCCGGGCGTCCGCCCAGAGCCGCGCGACGGCGCCACCGCGACCGGTCGACTCGGTGCAGCTCGCCCTCGACCTCGGCGACGCCCCCCGCGAGGGCACCGTCTCGGGGCTGCCCGAGCTGACCGCCGCCGAGTCGACCGCCGCCGAGCTCGAGATCCTCGGGCTCGACGTGACCCGTCACGTCGTCGACGGCTACGCCGGCCTCCTCGACGCGCTCGGCGTGACCCGCAGCCGCGACCTGCTGCAGCGCCGCAGCGGCGCCGAGCTGCTCGTCGCCGGGGTCAAGGTCGCCACGCAGACACCGCCGATCCGCTCCGGGCGCCGCGTCGTCTTCCTCACCCTCGACGACGCCACCGGCCCCGTCGACGCGACCTTCTTCGAGGACGCCCAGGGGCCCTACGCCCGCACCGTCTTCGGCGCCTGGCTGCTCGTCGTGCGAGGGGTGCTGCGCCGCACCGGCCACCGGGGCGTCTCGGTGCGCGCCACCGGCGCCTGGGAGCTCACCGGGCTGCACGCGCTCTGGCGCACCCACGGCACCGAGGCGGTGCGCGACCTGGTCGCCTCGGCCCCCCGGCCCGGCCGGGCCGACCCGGTCCCGGGGCGTCGGGCGCTGGTGCACAGCAGCGGCTTCGCGCTGTCGCCGTACGCCGACGTCCGCCCGGCCGGCGAGGACCCGGCGTCGGTCAACCGTGCCCTGTGGCACCGCAGCCCGGGCAGCCCGGGATGAGCCACCCCACGACGTTCTCCGCCTCCCCCGCTCCGCTCCGCCGCCGGGCAACGCCGCGGGGACTCCGGATGACGTCCGTGCCTCGCCCACTAGGGTTCACCGCATGTCCGCGAGCGAACGCCGAGCCGCCCCCCGGACCGCCGTGGTGTGGGACGTGCTCGACCCCGTCCTGGCCGCCGCCGGCGAGGGAGTGGCGCTCGACGTCGTCGACATCGGCGGCGGCACCGGCGGCTCCGCGGTCCGCATCGCCGACCTCGGTCACCACGTCACCGTCGTCGACCCCAGCCCTGACGCGCTCGCCGCGCTCGACCGGCGCGCCCGCGAGCGCGGCGTCGAGGTCGTCGGCCGTCAGGGCGACCTGTCCGACCTGCCGAGCCTGGTCGGCGCCGACGGCGCCGACGTCGTGCTGTGCCACGGGGTCCTCGAGGTCGTGGCCGACCCTGCCGCCGCGCTCGCCTCGATCCGCGAGGTCCTGCGCCCCGGCGGCCACCTCTCGCTGCTCGTCGCCCAGCGGCACGCGGCCGTCGTCGCCCGGGCCCTGGCCGGACACTTCGCGCAGGCCGCCGCACTGCTCGACGGCCACGAGCCCCACGGCCGCACCCACCGCTACACCGCCGGTGAGGCGGCCGACCTCCTCGAGGCCGCCGGGTTCACGGTCCTGTCGACCCACGGCGTCCGCGTCTTCGCCGATCTGGTGCCCGGCTCGCTGCTCGACCTCGAGCCCGGGGCGGCCGCCGGCCTGGTCGACCTCGAGCGCGCCGTGGCCGGACGCCCCGAGTACCTCCCCCTCGCGACCCAGGTGCACCTGCTCGCGACCTGAGCCCGTGGGGGTCACGTGACCTCCACCGCGACGTCGACCCCGATCCTGCACGTCGACATGGACGCGTTCTACGCCTCCGTGATGACCCGCGACCGCCCCGACCTGCAGCACGTCCCGGTGATGGTCGGCGGCGGCCATCGCGGCGTCGTGCTGGCGGCCAACTACCCGGCGCGCGAGTACGGCGTCCGCTCGGCCATGACCGGCACCCGCGCCCGCCGCCTGTGCCCCCACGTGGTCGTCCTGCAGCCCGACCACGACCTGTTCGCGACCGTGTCGGCCTCGGTCATGGAGGTCTTCCGCCGCGTCACGCCCCTGGTCGAGGCGATCTCGCTCGACGAGGCGTTCCTCGACGTGCGCGCCGCCGGGCGCCGCGCCGGTGACCCGGTCGCGCTGGGGGAGTGGATCCGGGCCACCGTCCACGACGAGCAGCGGATCGCCTGCTCGGTGGGGGTCGCGGCGTCGATCTCGGTGGCCAAGCTCGCCAGCAAGCGCGCCAAGCCCGACGGGCTGCTCGTCGTGCCCCCCGACGAGGTGACCGCCTTCCTGCACCCCCTCGACGTCGGCGAGCTCTACGGCGTGGGCGAGAAGACCCGCGCGATGCTCCACCGCCTCGGGCTCGTCACGGTCGGCGACGTCGCGCACACCCCGGTCGACACGTTGCGCCGGGCGGTCGGCCAGCACCTCGGGGCCCACCTGCACGAGCTGGCGTGGGGGAGCGACGTGCGCGAGGTCAGCCCGGGACGGGCCGGGGTCTTCGGCCACGGCGACGGCACCCCC
>CALRVO020000209.1:0-6943 GCA_943371595.1 Sphingomonas paucimobilis | reverse complement strand
CCGCACCGCCGCCGCGGCCGCCCGGGCCCGCTCGCGCGCCTGGTCGACCGTGTCGCCCTGGGCGAGGGCGACGGCGAGCCGGCGCCCGGGGTGCGAGGTCGGCTTGCCGAAGACCCGCACCTGCGCGGTCGGCACGGCGAGCGCGGCGTCGAGGCCGGCGTACGACGGGGTGCCCGACTCGGTGCCGAGGACGACCGCGGACGCCGACGGGGTGGCGACGGCGACGTCGTCGGGCCGCACCGGCAGGCCGAGGATCGCGCGCAGGTGCAGCGCGAACTCGCTGGTCGGCTGGCTGATCATCGTGACCATGCCGGTGTCGTGAGGGCGGGGCGAGACCTCGCTGAAGAGCACCTCGTCGGTGCTGGTGACGAAGAGCTCGACGCCGAAGAGGCCGTGGCCGCCGAGGGCCGCGACGACGGTGCGGGCGATCTCCTCGCCGCGCTCGAGCGCGAGGTCGCTCATCGGGTGCGGCTGCCACGACTCGCGGTAGTCGCCGGCCTCCTGCACGTGCCCGACCGGCGGGCAGACGGTGATGCCGCCGGCGTGGCTGACGGTGAGCAGGGTGATCTCGTAGGCGAAGTCGACGAACCCCTCGACGATGACCGGGCGTCCCTGCACCCGGGCGTTGTCGCGGGCGTAGGCCCAGGCGGTGAGCGGGTCGTCGCCCGGGCGGACCGTTGACTGGCCCTTTCCGCTCGAGCTCATCACCGGCTTGACCACGCACGGGGTGCCGATCTCGGCCACGGCGGCGACGTACTCGTCCTCGGTCGAGGCGAAGCGGTAGGGCGACGTGGCCAGGCCGAGCTCCTCGGCGGCCAGACGCCGGATGCCCTCGCGGTCCATGGTGAGGCGGGTCGCTCGGGCGGTGGGTACGACGTGGGTGCCGGCCTCCTCGAGGGCGAGCAGGGCCTCGGTCGCCAGGGCCTCGACCTCGGGCACCACGAGGTCGGGCTGCACCTCGTGGACCAGGGCGGAGAGCGCGTCGGGGTCGGTCATGTCGAGCACCCGGCGGTGGGGCGTGACGAGCATGGCGGGCGCGCCGTCGTAACGGTCGGCGGCGACCACCTCGATGCCGAGGCGGGCGGCCTCGAGGGCCACCTCGCGGCCGAGCTCGCCGGAGCCGAGGAGGAGCAGTCGGGTCATGGGCCCAGCCAACCAGACCCGACCTGCCCTCGCCGCCTAAGGTCACCGGGTGCCTCCCCTCCCTCCCGACGCCCCCGGTCGCGCCGTCGCGCTGCGGCCGCTGCGCGAGGACGACGCCGCGACGATCGCGGGGTGGGGCGCCGACGAGGAGTTCCGCCGCCACGCCGACTGGGCGCCGGACGTCCCGGTGGCCGAGCGCCGGGCGGCGCAGGAGCGGCTCGTCGCCGAGCCGCCGCCCGACCTGCTGCGCCTGGGCGCCGAGCTCGACGGCGACCTGGTCGGCTACGTCGACCTGCACGGTCTCGAGGCCGACCGGCGCGAGCTCGGGTTCGTCGTCGGCGAGCGCGACCGCTGGGGCTCGGGCCTCGGCCTGCGTCTCGCGGCGGCGGGGCTCGACCACGGCTTCGGGCGGCTCGGGCTGCGTCGGGTGTGGGCCGAGGCCCTCGAGGCCAACGTGCGGTCGGTGCGCATCCTGCAGCGTCTCGGGATGACCCAGACCGGCGTGGGCGACGACGGCGACTTCCTGGGCGAGCCGACCCGCTGCCTGCGCTTCGAGATCAGCGCGGCCGACTGGACGCAGCCCTAGGGCGTGTCTCCCCAGCGGGAGGGCTCGGCCACGGTCATGCCCGCCACGGTCGCCCGGTCGAGCTCGGGCAGCAGCGCGGCGGCCTCCTCGAGACCGACCGTGCGCTCGACGAGCAGCTCGGGTCGCAACCGGCCGGCCTCGATCAGCGCGAGCATCGCGGGGTAGTCGACCGCCGCCATGCCGTGGCTGCCGAGCAGGTCGAGCTCCCACGCGATGACGCGGTCCATCGGCACCCGCGGGTGGCCCTCGACCGGTGGGAGCAGGCCGACCTGCACGTGTCGGCCGCGGCGGCGCAGGCTGTGGATCGCGTCGGAGCAGGTCTGCTCGCTGCCGACGGCGTCGACGGCGACGTGGCTGCCGCCGGTGAGGTCGATGACCGCGGTGGGCACGTCTGCGCCGTCGGACCCGTCGGCCAGCACGACGTGCTCGGCGCCCAGGGAGGTGGCCACCGCGAGCGCCTCGGCGGTGCGGTCGACCGCGACGACCCGGGCCCCCAGGGCCCGCGCCACCATGACCGCGCTCAGCCCCACGCCCCCGGCACCGACCACCGTGACCCACTCCCCCTCGGCGACCAGCGCCCGGCCGACCAGGGCGCGGTACGCCGTCGCGAACCGGCACCCGAGGCTCGCGGCCGCGACGAACCCGACCTGCTCGGGCAGGGCGACGAGGTTGGCGTCGGCGGCGTGGAGCGCGACGCGCTCGGCGTACGAGCCCCAGTGGGTGAAGCCGGGCTGCTGCTGGTCGGGGCAGACCTGCGCGTCGCCCGCGAGGCACCACTCGCAGCGACCGCAGCCGCAGACGAACGGCACGGTGACGCGGTCGCCGACCCGCCACCGCTCGACCCCGGTGCCGGTCTCGACGACGACGCCGGCCAGCTCGTGCCCGGGCACGTGGGGGAACGCGATGTCGTCGTGGCCGGCCCAGGCGTGCCAGTCGCTGCGACACAGCCCGGTCGCGCGCACCTCGACGACGACCCCGCCCGGCGGGGCGACGGGGTCGGGCACCTCACGCACCTCGGGTCGGGAGCGGACGGCGTCGACGACCACGGCTCTCACCCTCGGGATCCTCGCACCCTAGCCAGCTGGACACCTGTCCAGATACGTTGGACAGGTGTCCGAGGCCCCCACGCGCGCGTCCCTCCCGGAGCTCGGCTTCTACGGCCTCGCCGGCCACTCCGCCTCGCCGCGTGACCTCGTCGACGAGGTCGGGCTCGGCGAGCAGCTCGGTCTCGGCAGCGTGTTCCTGTCGGAGCGCTTCAACGTCAAGGACGCCGCCGTCATGGCCGGGGCCGCGGTCGCCGCGAGCAGTGCTCTCGGCGTCGGCACCGCTGCCACCAACCACTCCACGCGCCACCCCCTGGTGACCGCCACCATGGCCACGACGCTGCACCGCATGTCGGGCGGTCGCTACGCCCTGGGCCTGGGCCGCGGCTTCGACCTGCTCTTCGACGTGATGGGCCTGCCGCGCATCACGTCGGCCCAGATCGAGGACGCGATCGGCGTCTACCGCCGTCTGTGGCACGGCGAGGCCTTCGGCCACGACGGCCCGGCCGGCCGCTTCCCCTACCTCAGCCAGGACCCCGCCTTCGACGAGGACATCCCGGTGATGCTGATGGCCATCGGCGACCGCTCCCTCGAGCTCGCCGGGCGCGTCGCCGACGCGGTCGTCCTGCACACCTTCCTCACCGACGAGACCCTCGCCCGCTCGGTCTCCGTCGTACGCCGCGCGGCCGAGGAGGCCGGCCGCGACCCGGCCTCGGTGCGGGTCTGGGCGGTCCTCGCCACGGTCGAGGACTCGGTGCCCGAGGAGCTGCGGCTGCGCAAGCTCGTCGGCCGGCTGGCGACCTACCTCACCGGCTACGGCAAGGTGCTGGTGCGCGCCAACGGCTGGGACCTCGCCGACTACGAGCGGTTCCGCGCCGACCCCCTCGTGCAGGGCTACCCCGGCGCGTTCGACGCGATCGGCACCACCGACGAGCTGCAGCACCTCGCCGAGGTGATCCCCGACGCGTGGCTGGCGGCGGCCGCCACGGGTTCGGCCACGCAGTGCGCGCGCCGCGTCGTCGACCAGCTCGACGCCGGCGCCGACTCGGTGGTCCTGCACGGCGCGACGCCGACCGAGCTCGCGCCGGTCCTCGAGGCCTACCGAGCGATCCGGCCCGACGGGCTCGGCACGCTCGCGGCCAACCCCGGCTGGGGCCGACGGTGACCACCACGGTCGCGGGCATCGACGACGTCGACGCCACCTGGCTGTCGGAGGTGCTCGGCAAGCGGGTCGACGCCGTCACCGCCACCCGCGTCGGCACCGGCCAGATGGGCGAGTGCTACCGGCTGGCCCTCACCGGCCGCGACCTGCCGGGCTCGCTGATCGCCAAGCTGGGATCGGCCGACCCGGCCTCGCGCGCCCTGGTCGGCGGCGCCTACCGCGGCGAGGTCCGGTTCTACGCCGACGTCGCACCGACCGTCGCGATCCGGGTGCCGGCCTGCCACTACGCGGCGTACGACGAGGAGACGGCGCAGGTCGTGCTGCTGCTCGAGGACCTCGTGCATCACGCGCAGGGCGACCAGGTCGCCGGCTGCACCCCCGCCCAGGCCCACGACGCCGCCGCCAACCTGGCCGGGCTGCACGGGCCGCGCTGGTGCGACGAGACGCTGCTCGACATCGACACGATGAAGCACAACCAGCAGGAGGACGCCGACCTGCTGGCCGAGATCTACGCCCCGGCGGTCGAGACCTACCTCGCCGACGCCGGCGCCGGGCTGTCGGCCGAGGACCGGGCGACCCTGCGCGCCACGGCCGAGGTGGCCGGCGCGTGGCTGCTGACCCGCACCGACCGCTTCGCGCTCGTGCACGGCGACTACCGGCTCGACAACCTGATGTTCCGCACCAACGGGGCGCGGGGCTGCGTGGCCGTCGACTGGCAGACCACGAGCCTCGGGCCGCCGCTGCGCGACCTGGGCTTCCTGCTCGGCACCGGTCTGGCGCCCGACGCGCGCCGCCAGCACGAGGAGTCCGTCGTGGCGACGTACCACGCCCGGATCGTGGGCCACGGCGTCGAGGGCTACCCGCGCGCGGAGTGCCTGCTCGACTACCGGCTGTCGATGCTGCAGGGGCCGCTGATCGCCGTGCTCGGCTGCGTCTTCACCGGTCGCACCGAGCGGGGCGACCTGATGTTCCAGACGATGGTCGAGCGCTCGTGTGCCGCGATCCGCGACCTCGGCACGCTCGACCTCGTCGACGCCTGACGCGTCAGCCCGCCCTCAGCCCGACGTCAGTGGGAGCCGTACGACGACCTCGGTGCCCGGTGCGGGGTGGTCGGGGTCCCGGCGCGACGACGCCCGGACGCTTCCGCCGTGCGCCTCGACGATCACCTTGACGATGTGCAGGCCCAGGCCTACCCCGGGCACGGCGGCGTCGCGGGCCACGGGGGACCGGAAGAACCGGTCGAAGACGGCGTCGCGGTCCTCGCTGGGGATCCCGACCCCGGTGTCGCGCACGACGACGACGGCATCGGCCCCGTTCACGGAGACACTGACCGAGACCGCGCCGCCGGCGGGGGTGAACTTGACCGCGTTGGTCAGCAGGTTGTCCAGCACCTCGGCCATCCGGTCGGCGTCGAGGAGGAGGTCGGGCATCACCACGGTGCCGACCGAGAGCGAGACTCCGGCCCGGTCGGCCGCGGGGCGGGCGGAGTCGACGGCTCGCCGCACGAGGTCCGGCAGGCTGGTCGGCCCCCGGTTCAGCAGCAGCCCGTGCCCGATCCGGTTGGCGCTCAGCAGCTCGTCGACCAGGCGCAGCAGCCGCTCGGCGTTGCGCCGCGCGACCTCGAGGTGGGCGCGCAGCGGGCCGGGCGCCTCGAGCGCCTCCTCACCGAGGATCTCGAGGTAGCCGAGGACCGACGTCAACGGTGTGCGCAGCTCGTGGGAGATCACCGCGAGGAAGTCGTCGCGGGCCTGGTCGGCACGCGCCGACTCGGTGACGTCGCGGGCCGCCATGACGGTGCCGACGACCCGCCCGGCGGCGTCGCGCATGACGCGCGCCGACGTCGAGATGAGCCGCCTCGCGACAGGGTCGCTCCCCACCCAGACGGCGAGGTCGTCGAACTCCTCGCCCCGCGCCGCGCGGGCGGAGGGCAGCTCGGCACGCGGGACCCGCGTCACGCCGTCCGCGGCGAACACCTCGCCGACCTGGCCCGCCCGGCCCGCGTGACCGCGCGGGTAGGCCAGGTCCATGAGGCGACGCCCCTCGTCGTTGAGCAGGACGTAGCGGCCTTGGGGATCGATGGCGACCAGGCCGACGTCGGTGCAGCTGATCAGGGCCTCGTAGAACCCGCGGTAGTCGCGGTCGGACCCGAACAGCTCGGGCTCGACCGTCAGGTGGCGATCGGCGCGCGACGGGTCGCGGGACGTGTCGTACGACGGAGATCGAGCCATGGGTGCCCCCCGGACCGCGCGGAGACGGGAGCCGCACGTGGCGAAGAACGTACGCGGTCCATCGACCCCTGTGACCGGGCCAAAGGTCCCGACCTGGTGGCTCCCCGCGGCCGTCTCGTCAGTCCTCGAGGGGGCGGATCTCGACGACGGGGTGGGCGCGCACGAGCACCCGCGCGGCCTCGACGAGCGCGTCGGGGTCGTCGCAGGTGACCAGGAAGAAGCCGGACAGCTGCTCGACCGCCTCGGCGTAGGGGCCGTCGGTGACGACCGGGTCGGACCCCACGTCGGCCCCCGGGCTGCGACGCAGGGTCCGGGCGGTGCTGCTCGGGGCCAGGCCGGCCCCGCCGGTCAGCCGGCCACCACGCGCCTCGAGGACGCGCCGGAACTCCGCGTCGGTGTCGTAGGTGGCCTGGCGCTCCTCCTCCGAGGCGGCCACCCAGGTGGCCTCGTCGTCGGCGGGGAACAGGACGGCGTACGCGCTCATGGAGGACCTCTCGGTGGTGCCGGTCAGGGGCGGTCGGTGGTGCGGTGAGGGGTGGTTCAGGGGGATGACGACCGGGCTGCTCCTGATTCGACACCACGTAGGGTCGGGAGGTGACCAGGACCTCCCGCGAGCAGGTCGAGGAGTCGCTGGCGCGCATCGCCGAGCTCGACCCGTCGGTCAACGCCGTGTGCACCCTCGACCCCACCGCGCTCGACCAGGCCGACGCCCGCGACCGCGAGGCCGCCGACGGGCTCCGGAGCCCGCTCCACGGCGCGCCGGTGCTGGTCAAGGACAACA
>CALRVO020000208.1:0-6951 GCA_943371595.1 Sphingomonas paucimobilis | reverse complement strand
CCTGCATGAAGCCGTTGCCGCCGGCCTGGTCGGCAGCCTTCTGGCGGGCGCTCATCAACGGGTCGTCGGGCCGCGGGAACGGGATCCGGTCGATCAGCACGAGCTGGCAGGTGTCGCCCGGGACGTCGAGCCCCTGCCACAGGCTGAGGGTGCCGAACAGGCAGGTGTGGGGGTCGCCGACGAACTGCGCCGCGAGCTCGGGCAGCTGGGCCTCGCCCTGGGCGAGGGTGGTCAGGTGGGGCAGCCGGGTGCGGACCTCCTCGGCGGCGGTCTCGGCGGCGCGCCGGCTCGAGAACAGCCCGAGGGTGCGGCCCTCGGCGGCGTCGACCAGCTCGACGATCTCGTCGAGCTGGGCCTTGCCGAGGCCGTCGCGGCCCGGCGGCGGCAGGTGGCGGGCGATGTAGAGGATGCCCTGCTTGCCGTAGTCGAAGGGTGAGCCGACGTCGAGGCCGGTCCAGGGCAGCACGGTGTCGGTGCGCTCGCGGCCCGACCCGTTGCCGGCCGGGTCGCGCTCGGTCGGTTTGAGCCCGACGCTGGTGGCGACGTTGTCGAAGTCGCCGCCGAGCATCAAGGTCGCCGAGGTCATCACGACCGTCTTGTCGCTGAGCAGCTTGTCGCGCATCGGCCCCCACACCTGCAAGGGCGCGACGTGGAGCCGCGGCGGCATCCGGTCGGTGCCCTCGGAGAGCCAGAGCACGTCGGCGTCGGAGTCGGCCGCCATCCGCCCGGCGTTGACGAAGACGTCCTGGACGCTGCCCTTGGCCTGGGTCAGGCCGGCGTCGCCCTCGTCGCCGCCGCGCGCGGCGTCGCCCTTGGGGTAGGCCGACAGGCAGGCTCGCGCGGCGTCGCGCACCAGCACCAGCGCGTCGGCGAGCTGTTGCGGGAGCGCGTCGAAGCGACCGGGGTCGGCCTCGGCCATCGCGTCGCGCAGGGCGTCGGCGGCGTCGGCCAGGTCGTCGGCCTCGCTGCCGTCGACATGGCGCTGCGAGCGGCGCGCCGCCCGCTCGACGTCGGAGGGAGCGAGCTCGTCGGTGGCGGCCTGGGTGACCCGCGCGACGAGCTCGTGGGCCTCGTCGATCACCGCGACGTCGTAGTCGGGGATCATCGGGACGCCCTCGATGGCGTCGATCGCGAGCAGGGAGTGGTTGGTGATGACCAGGTGCGAGCGGTGCGCCTTCTCGCGGGCGAGCTCGACGAAGCACTCCTGGCCGAACGGGCACTTGGCGGCGCCGAGGCAGTCGCGGTGGCCCACGCTGACCTGGCGCCACTCGCGGTCGGTGTGGCGCGGGGCGTTGTCACGCTCGCCGGAGCCCTTCGACTCGGCCTCCTTCTCGGCCCAGGCGCGCAGCTCGAGGACCTTGCCGGCCATCGAGCCCTGGGGGACGTCGACCAGGACGCCCTGGTCGTCGGGCACCCCCTCGCGGATGCGGTGCAGGCAGGCGTAGTTGGAGCGCCCCTTGAGCACGGCGTAGGACGTGTCGAGCCCCGAGACCTCCTTGACCGCCTCGATCAGCCGCGGCAGGTCGCGCTCGACGAGCTGGTGCTGCAGGGCGAGCGTGGCTGTGGCGACCACGACCCGCTGGTCGTGGACCAGCGCGGGCACGAGGTAGGCCAGCGACTTGCCGGTGCCGGTGCCGGCCTGCACCAGCAGGTGCCGCTCGGACGACAGGGCCTCGGAGACCGCCTCGGCCATCGCCACCTGGCCCTCGCGCTCGCTGCCCCCGAGCGCCGTCACAGCACGGGTCAGCACCTCGCGGACGGTCCTGGCGGGGGCGGCGGGTTCGGGCACCAGAGCACCCTAACGACGACCACCGACACCACGCCGGACGGCCCGCGGCGCCTGTGGAGAGAGCCCCGGCAGAAGCCGCACACCACTTCCGCCATCTCCCGAGATTCTTTTGCCTGGTCCTCGACAGAACACGTGACCGCTGACACAGTGCAGGGGCGGGCCCTCTCGGGTCGGGCGACTCACGGGACGACGAAGGAGAACATCATGTGCTTTGGTTTCGACGGCGACGCCGCACTGCGCCGCTCTCTGGCCGACAAGGGCGGGTCGCGGCGCCAGGTGCTGCGCACCGCGGCAGCGGGCCTCGGCGGCGTGGTGGGCGTCAGCGCCCTCGCCGCGGCCACCCCGGCCACCGCTGCGCCGGGCAAGCACGACAAGCCCGGCAAGCACGGCGGGCACGGCGGGCACGGGCCGCGGGGCGTCGTACCCCAGGACCGGATCAGCATCCAGCTCTACACGCTGCGCGCGGCCCTCGGCGGCTCCCCCGGCTTCGACACCGTGCTGACCCGCCTGGCCCAGTACGGCTACGGACGGGTCGAGCTGGCCGGCTACTACGGCCGCACCGCGGCCCAGCTGCGCGACTTCCTCGACAGCCTCGACATCCGCCCGACCTCCAGCCACGACGGCATCAGCACCAGCCCCGCGGCCCTGCAGACCAAGCTGCAGAACGCCGCGACGCTCGGCCAGAAGTACGTCGTGGTGCCCTACCTCAACTCCAACAGCCTGTCGGATTGGCAGCAGTGGGCCGACCAGATGAACGCCGAGGCCCGGATGGCCAAGCGCTACGGCCTGGCCTACGGCTACCACAACCACGCCCACGAGTTCACGATCGACCTGGGTGGCGGGCTCACGCCGTGGGAGGTGCTCACCGAGCGGCTCGACCCGCGCTACGTGCACCTCGAGGTCGACCTCTACTGGGCCTACACCGGCGGGGTCAACACCGGCGCCGCCGACCCCGACAAGTTCGCGATCGACGTGGTCCGCAAGGCCCCCCAGAAGGTGCGGCAGTTCCACGTCAAGGACCGCGACGCGACCACGGGTGACATGAGCGACCTCGGCACCGGCGTCGTCGACTTCGCACGGATCTTCCGCGCGCACAAGGTCGAGGAGTACATCGTCGAGAACGACACCCCCGACGTCTCGCCGCTCACCAGCGCGGCGGTCGGGCGCTGCTACCTCGACCACCTGCGCTTCTGACCCGCACGCGCGGCTGCTGCGCGCTCGGGCCGGGCAGCAGCCGCGCGACCGCGGGCGCCACCAGGTCACCGAACTCCCGGTGCCCCAGTGGCGTCGGGTGCAGCCCGTCGGGCAGGTAGTCGAGGTCGGCGCGGAGCATCGAGACGTAGGGCACCCCGGCGGCCGACGTCAGCCGCGAGAGCAGCGCGTCGACCCGGGCCACGCCGAGGATCCGGTCCGGTGCGGGCGGCGGCCCCACGACCACCACGTCGTGGCCGGCCAGCGCCTGCACCAGCCGGGCGAAGCCGCGCTCGATCGCAGCGTCGCCCTGCCGGTGGTCGTTGAGACCACCCTGCACGACGACCACGGCGCCGGGGTGACCGGCGAGGACCGTCGGTGCGCGGTCGGCGTACGACACCGCCCCGCAGGGGCTGGCCTCCTCGCTGAAGCCGGACCCGGAGAACCCGTCGACGTGCACCCGTCCGGGCAGCCGGCGCGGCCACGAGAGCGCGGGCTTGGAGCCCGCGCCCACGGCGTAGGAGTCGCCGATGACCACGACGTCGGCACCCCGGCCGGTGTCGAGGGAGCGCCGCTCCTCGGCCCGCACGGCCGCCCGCTCGCAGCGCGCGGCCGCCTCGGCCCGGTCGGCGCGCTCGGCACGCGACACGACCGTGGTCAGGCCCAGCGCCGGGAGGAGCGCCGCGAGCCCCGCCGCCACCAGGCGACGACGAGCGATCGGGGTGGCGAGGTCCACCCGCAGAGTCTGGGGCCGCCGGACGGTCGCGCGGCGCAGAAACGCCCGATCGACGCGGGTCGGCGCCGGTGGTTCAGACCGCGTAGGGCTCGAGCTCGCCGGCCAGGTCGGCGTTGGCCCGACCCTTGACGACGGTGCCGTCGCCGGTGTGGTCGAGCGAGTCGATCTCGCCGTGCTGGTGGAGCTGGTTGATCAGGTCGCCCCGGTCGTAGGGCAGCAGCGCGTGGAACTCGACGCCGGGGCGGGGCAGCTCGGACTCGATGACCTTGAGCGCCTCGGCGATGCCGGCGCCGGTCTTGGCCGACACGACCACCGAGTGGTGCTCGTGCTGGCGCAGTCGGGTCAGCACGCGCGGGTCGGCGGCGTCCGCCTTGGTGATCACGACCAGCTCGGGCACGTCGGCGGCGTCGACGTCGGCCAGCACCGCCCGCACGGCCGACAGCTGCCCCTCGGGGTCGGGGTGGGAGCCGTCGACGACGTGGACGATCAGGTCGGCGTCGGCGACCTCCTCCAGCGTCGAGCGGAAGGCCTCGATCAGCTGGTGCGGGAGGTGGCGCACGAACCCGACCGTGTCGCTCATCGTGTAGACGCGCCCGTCGCTGGTCGTCGTACGCCGGGTGGTCGGGTCGAGCGTGGCGAACAGCGAGTCCTCGACCAGCACGCCGGCGTCGGTGAGCCGGTTGAGCAGCGAGGACTTGCCGGCGTTGGTGTAACCCGCGATCGCGACGCTGGGGATGGCGTGGCGCTTGCGGTCGGCCCGCTTGGTGTCGCGGGTGCCCTTCATGTGCTTGAGCTCGCGGCGCAGCTTGGCGATCCGGTCGTTGATGCGCCGCCGGTCGGTCTCGATCTTGGTCTCACCGGGACCGCGACCACCGATGCCCTCACCGCCGGAGACCCGGCCACCGGCCTGGCGCGACAGGTTGCCACCCCAGCCGCGCAGCCGCTGCTTCATGTACTGCAGCTGGGCGAGCTCGACCTGCGCCTGGCCCTCGCGGGACTTGGCGTGCTGGGCGAAGATGTCGAGGATCAGCGCGGTCCGGTCGACGACCTTGACCTTGACGCGGTCCTCGAGGTTGCGCAGCTGGCTGGGCGCGAGCTCGCCGTCGCAGATGACGGTGTCGGCGCCAGTGGCGGCCACGATCTCGGCGAGACCCTCGACCTTGCCGCGCCCGATGTAGGTCGCGGGGTCAGGGGTCTGACGGCGCTGGTAGATCGCCTCGAGCACCTCCGAGCCCGCGGTCTCGGCGAGCAGCGCGAGCTCGGCCATGGAGTTCTCGGCGTCCTGGACCGTGCCCTCGGTCCAGACCCCGACGAGGACCACGCGCTCGAGGCGCAGCTGGCGGTACTCGACCTCGGTGATGTCCTCGAGCTCGGTGCGCAGCCCCGCGACACGACGCAGCTGGTGGCGCTCGGCGAGCTCCATGGCGCCCGTCGTCGGGTCGGCCTCGGGGTCCGGCTCGTCGGCGTAGCCGGAGACGAAGTCGTCGTCCTCGGGCCAGTCGTCGGTCTCGTCGAGCTCGGCGTCGAGGGTGAAGTCACGTGCGTCTGCGTTGGTCATATGCGACAAGCGTAGGTCGCCGTCCTCGGCCTGACGAACGGCTTTCGTGTAGCGCATGCGCGCACGGCTGGTCGAGCTCATGCTCGACCCTATCCGGGCTCATCCCACCCACGGGGGTACGCCGGCGCTGGTGCCGTCCTCGCGGGTGACCTCGCCGGGGCCCGAGGTCGTCGCGACGGCGACGAACCCGTCGGGGCCCGCGAGCAGGCGTCGGGGCACCCCGGCCGGAAGCACGGCGGTGTCGCCGACACCCAGCGGGTGCTGCTCCCCCACGATCTCGAGCACGCCCGAGCCGGCGGTCAGGGCCCAGAGCACCTCGGCGTCGAAGGCGTGCCACGGACCGGTCGCCCCCGCGGGCATGTCGACGAGCCAGAGGCTGCTGGCGGCACCGCCCTGGGTCGGGGAGGCGAGGGTGGTCATGGTCGCGTTGGGCGTGGTGGTGGTGCGGCGGGCGTCGGCCGGGACGACGGTCATGGCGGCTCCTATGATCGACAACATGGTTGACCACCACGGTATAGACAACCCGGTTGACGTTCAAGGCTGGGAGCTCGCCCTGCTGCTGCTCGGCGGCTTCCGCTCCCTGGTCGACGAGACGCACGCCCTGCTCGCCGAGCGCGGCCACCCCGAGGCCCGACCCGCGCACGGCTTCACCCTCCAGGCCGTCGGGGCCGGGGCGACGGCCTCCGAGGTGGCCCACCGGCTCGGGGTGAGCAAGCAGGCCGCGGCCAAGACGATCGCGCGACTGGAGGACCAGGGCTACGTCGCCCGCTCCGGCGACCCGGCCGACGGCCGCCGCCGCACCGTGGTGGCGACCGACCGCGGGCGCGACCTGCTCGCCGCGTCGGCGACCGCCTTCGACGAGGTGGTGGGGCGGTGGTCCACCCACGCCGACGTCGGCGCGCTCGCGGCGGCCCTGCGCGACCTCGACCTGCCGACCGTCGCGCGCCTCGACCTGGGGGCGTGGGCCGGGTGACCCCGGCCGACCGGGCCGGCAGGCCGCAGGTGCCCGACGTCCGGCTGCTGGGGATCACCGGCGCCCCGGGGGTCGGCAAGACGACGTACGCCGCCTCGCTCGGCCTCCCCGTCGTGCCCATGGACGGCTTCCACTACGCCGACGTCGAGCTGGTCCGGCGCGGACTCCTCGACGCCAAGGGCGCCCCCGACACCTTCGACGCCGAGGGCTACGCCGCCCTGCTCGCGCGGGTGCGCGCAGGCGGGCCCGACGTGGTGGCGCCGTCGTTCGACCGGGTCCTGGAGCAGCCACTGGCCGGCGCGGTGTGGGTGCCGCCGACCGGGACGGTGGTCACCGAGGGCAACTACCTGCTGCTCGACCAGCCGCGGTGGCGCGCGGTCCGCGAGCAGGTCGACATCGTCTGGCACCTGCACCTCGACGACGCCGTACGCCGCGAGCGCCTGGTCGCCCGCCACGTCGCCTTCGGCAAGACCCCCGAGGAGGCCCGAGCCTGGGTGGCCCGCGTCGACGACCCCAACGCCCGCCTCGTCGAGGCCGCCGCCGCCCGGGCCGACCTCGTCGTCGAGCTCCCGGCCGCGGGGTAGTCCCTGACGGAGATCAAGGATCTCGTGCCTGAAACCTTGATCTACGTCAGGGACTATCGCCGCGGTCCGCACCAACAGCGGACCCGCACTACTTGCGTATCCGCAGTTTTTGCGGCTATG
>CALRVO020000207.1:0-6965 GCA_943371595.1 Sphingomonas paucimobilis | reverse complement strand
CGGCGAAGGCGTAGACCCGGTCGAGCACCTCGTGGACGTCGGCGACCACGTCGTGGCCGTCGACCTCCAGGACGGCGCCGGCCGGCAGCCGCAGCGCCGTGTGGAGCACGGCGCGGTCCTCGGTCACGTTGACCCGGTCGCCGCGCAGCATGGCGTCACGACGCTCGGTCAGTCCGACCTCGTCGGCCAGGGCCAGCAGGGCCGCGAGGACCTCCTCGTCGACCAGTCCCTTGGACAGGTCGACGTGGAGGTCGGCAGCGGTGAAGGAGAGACGCTCGACGCGCGCGGGGTCGGCGTCGAACCAGGCCCGCAGGTCGGGGGTGAACCCGTCGGCGAGCGCGTGGAGCCGGCCCCACGCGGTCGTGGTGGTGGCGTCCACGGGGTCGCTCACCGCGAGGCCTTCTCCATCTGGCCCTCGACGGTCTCGACGAGCTCGGTCCAGGAGGCCTTGAACTTGTCGACGCCCTCGGACTCGAGGGCCAGGAAGACGTCGTCGAGGTCGATGCCGACCGCGGTCAGCCGGTCGAAGACCTCCTGGGCCTCGGCGCTCTTGCCGGTCACCTGGTCGCCCACGACCTCGCCGTGGTCGGCGAACGCCTCGAGGGTCTTCTCGGGCATCGTGTTGACGGTGTCGGCGACGACGAGGTCGGCGACGTAGAGGGTGTCGGGGTAGTCGGGGTTCTTGACCCCCGTGGAGGCCCACAGCGGGCGCTGGGCGTGGGCGCCGACGTCGGAGAGCTGCTTCCAGCGATCACTGGCCAGCACCTCCTCGTAGGCCGCGTAGGCCAACCGGGCGTTGGCGACGGCAGCCTTGCCCTTGAGCGCGGCGGCGTCGTCGGACCCGATCTCGTCGAGTCGCTTGTCGATCTCGGTGTCGACGCGGGAGACGAAGAACGACGCGACCGACTGGATGCGGCCCAGGTCGAGGCCGTTGTCGCGCGCGGCCTCGAGACCGCTCATGTAGGCGTCCATGACCTCGCGGTAGCGCTGGGTCGAGAAGATCAGCGTGACGTTGACGCTGATGCCCTGGGCGACCGCCGCGGTGATCGCGGGCAGGCCCTCCTTGGTGGCGGGGATCTTGATCAGCACGTTGGACTTGTCGACCGCGGCCCACAGCGCCTGCGCCGAGGCGATGGTGCCCTCGGTGTCGTTGGCCAGCGTCGGCTCCACCTCGATCGACACCCGACCGTCCTGACCGGTGGAGTCGGCGATGGGGGCCAGGAGGTCGCAGGCGTTGCGGACGTCCTCGGTCGTCAGCTCGAAGACGACCCGGTCGACGCCCTGGCCGTCGGCGACGAGCTTGCGGACCTGCTCGTCGTAGCGCTCGCCGTCGGCGATGGCGGCGGCGAAGATGGTCGGGTTGGTGGTGACCCCCACGACCGACTTCTCCCGGACGAGGTCGGCGAGGTTGCCGCTCTCGATGCGCTCGCGGGACAGGTCGTCGAGCCAGATGCTGACGCCCGCGTCGGCGAGCGCCTTGAGTCGATCGGTCATGAGTTCCTCCTGGGAGATGGGGGGGTGGGATCGTGCGATCGTGCTCGCGGGGCCGGGCCGGTCTCAGCCGGCGGCCGCGATGCTGTCCTTGGCGGCCTGCGCCACTGCCTCGCCCGTGATGCCGAACTCCTGGTAGATGCGCTGGTATTCCGCCGAGGCGCCGTAGCGGTCGATCGAGACGATCTGGCCGGCGTCGCCGACGTAGTCGCGCCAGCCCTGCTTGACCCCGGCCTCGACCGAGACCCGCGCCTTGACGGTCGGCGGCAGGACGCTGTCGCGGTAGGACTGGTCCTGGGCCTCGAACCACTCGAAGCACGGCATCGAGACGACGCGGGCGCTGATGCCGTCGGCGGCCAGCAGCTCGCGGGCCGCGACGGCGACCTGGACCTCGGAACCGGTGGCCAGCAGCACGACGTCGGGGGTGCCCTCGGAGCCGACCAGGACGTAGCCGCCCTTGGCGACGTCGTCGAGACCAGCGTAACCCTCGGTGCCGCGCGGGAAGACCGGGACGTTCTGACGGGTCAGCGCGAGCGCGGCCGGGCGGTCGGTGTGGCTGAGGATCGTGTGCCAGCAGGCGGCGGTCTCGTTGGCGTCGGCGGGGCGTACGACGTCGAGCCCGGGCATCGCGCGCAGCGCGGCGAGGTGCTCGATCGGCTGGTGGGTCGGTCCGTCCTCGCCCAGGCCGATGGAGTCGTGGGTCCACACGTAGGTGACCGGCAGGCCGCTGAGGGCCGCCACCCGGACGGCGCCACGCATGTAGTCGGAGAAGGTCAGGAACGTGCCGCCGAAGACGCGGGTGAGCTTGTCGGCGGCGATGCCGTTCATGATCGCGCCCATGCCGTGCTCGCGGATGCCGAAGTGGAGCACACGGCCCTGGTAGGGGTCGCCGGTCCACTGGTCGGTGGTCCGGGACGCCGGCACGAACGACGGGGCGTCCTCGATGGTGGTGTTGTTGGAGCCCGCGAGGTCGGCCGAGCCGCCCCACAGCTCGGGCATCAACGGCGCGAGGGCGTTGATGACCTTGCCGGAGGCCGAGCGGGTGGCGACGCCCTTGGCGTCGGCCGGGAACGTCGGCAGCGCCTCGTCCAGCCCGTCGGGCAGCGCACGCGCCTTGAGGCGGTGGAGCAGCTTCTCCTTGTCGGGGTTGGCGGCGGCCCAGGCGGCGTACTGCTCGTCCCAGGCGGCACCGGCGGCCGCACCGCGCTCGCCGAGGCTGCGGGTGTGGGCCAGCACCTCGGGGGAGACCGGGAACTTCTCCTTCGGGTCGAAGCCCAGGACGACCTTGGTGGCCTCGACCTCGTCGTCGCCGAGCGCGCTGCCGTGGGACTTCTCGGTGCCCTGGGCGTTGGGGGCCGGCCAGGCGATGATCGTGTCGAGCACGATCATCGACGGCTTGTCGGTGACCTCGCCGGCCGCGACGATCGCGGCGTGCAGGGCGGGGACGTCCTCGGTGTAGCCGGTGCCGCCGTTGGTCCAGTCGACGGTCTGGACGTGCCAGCCGTAGGCCTCGTAGCGCTTGGCGACGTCCTCGGTGAACGCGACGTCGGTGTCACCCTCGATCGAGATGCGGTTGCGGTCGTAGATGACGGTGAGGTTGCCGAGCTCCTGGGTGCCGGCGATCGAGGAGGCCTCGCCGCTGACACCCTCCTCGAGGTCGCCGTCGGAGCAGATCGCGTAGACGTGGTGGTCGAACAGGCTCTCGCCGGGGGCGGCGTCGGGGTCGAGCAGGCCGTGGATGCGGCGGCCCGACATGGCCATGCCGACGGCGTTGGCCACGCCCTGGCCCAGCGGGCCGGTGGTCACCTCGACGCCGGCGGTGTGGCCGAGCTCAGGGTGCCCGGGGGTCTTGGAGCCCCAGGTGCGCAGGGCCTCGATGTCGCTGAGCTCGAGGCCGAAGCCGCCGAGGAAGAGCTGCGTGTAGAGCGTGATGCTGGTGTGGCCGCACGAGAGCACGAAACGGTCGCGAGCGATCCAGTCGGGGTGAGCCGGGTCGTGCCGCATGACCTTCTGGAACAGCAGCGTGGCCACGGGAGCCAGGCTCATGGCGGTGCCGGGGTGGCCGTTGCCGACCTTCTGCACGGCGTCCATGGCCAGCACGCGAGCGGTGTCGACGGCCTTCTGGTCGAGCTCGGTCCAGTCGAGGGCAGGGGTGGTGCTCACGTGTCTCCTAGGCGGATTGGAACGGTCCAACGAGTCGGGCCGCGGGCGATGCCGAGCCTACCCACCCCGCGAGATACCCTGGAACCGCCTCCGCGGGGGGAACCCGCGCGCGGCGAACTCTGATCTGATTGAGCCATCCACGCTCCAGGCCAGGCTCGGGCCTGGCCGTCCCTAGCCCCGAGGACCTCCGTGACCCACGTCGGCGAGTCGCGACCTGCCGTGCAGCAGCCCGATCCCCCCGTGGGTGAGGCCACGTTCAAGGACGTCGTCTCGGCCTACGTCGGCCTCACCAAGCCGCGCGTGATCGAGCTCCTGCTGCTCACCACCGTCCCGGTGATGTTCTTCGCCGAGCGCGGCGTCCCAGGGCTCGGGCTGGTCCTGGCCACGGTGGTCGGCGGCGCCCTGTCGGCCGGGTCGGCCTCGGCCTACAACTGCGTCTACGACCGCGACATCGACGAGCAGATGCGCCGCACCCGGCGCCGGGCACTGCCCCGCCACGTCGTCACGCCCACCTCGGCCCTGGTCTTCGCGACGGTGCTGATGCTGGTCTCGACCGCGGTGCTGTGGGCCTTCGTCAACCCGCTGTCGGCCGCGCTGTCGGTCGGCGCCAACGCGTTCTACGTCTTCGGCTACACGATGCTGCTCAAGCGCCGTACGACGCAGAACATCGTCTGGGGCGGCATCGCCGGGTGCTTCCCGGCGCTCATCGGCTGGACCGCCGTCACCGGCGAGCTGTCGTGGGTGCCGATCGTGCTCTTCGCCGTCGTCTTCTTCTGGACCCCGCCGCACACCTGGGCGCTGGCCCTGCGCTACCGCGAGGACTACGCCAACGTCGACGTGCCGATGCTGCCCGTCGTCCGGCCCGCCGCCGAGGTCGGCCGCCAGATCGTCCTCTACAGCTGGGTGATGGTCGCGACGTCGCTGCTGCTGTGGCCCGTGGCCGGCACCGGCTACGTCTACCCGGCGGTCGCCGCCGTGCTCGGCGGCATCTTCTTGGTGCAGGCCCACAAGATGTGGGCCCGCGCCCGCGGCACCGAGGACCTGTCGGTGATCCAGCCGATGCGGCTGTTCCACCACAGCAACCTCTACCTCTCGCTGCTCTTCGTCGCCGTCGCGCTCGACCCGCTGCTCTTCTGACCCCACGGTGGTCCAGGAGGCCGCCGCACGACCGTCTCGAGACCACCCCACGGTGGTCCAGGAGGCCGCCCCACGGTGGTCGAGGAGGTTGCCCTGGCAACCGTCACGAGACCACACCAGCCGCACCGGTGGATCCAAGGTGACCACGGGGGCCGGGTCGGGCGGCAAAGGTCACAGTGGTGTGCACCGGGTCGCTGGACCTAAGTCTGGGCCGCTGAAATCTCAGCGTTCTTGTCACTTCTTCAGCGTCCCGATGAGACCCCTACGCGCGCGGACGACCCGGCCCACCGCAACGTTGGCGTACCGACTCGTCGCGAGGCCGCGCAAACCCCGAGAAGTCAGGCCGCAGGCACCAGGTCGCGCTCGACGACCGGCTGCGGCGCTGGCACCAGCACGACCGCCAGCACGGCGTACGTCACGGCAGCGGAGGTGAGGGCCGCGCCGAGCAGGTGGAAGCCGACCAGGATCTCGGGGAGGTCGGTGAAGTACTGGACGAACCCGATGGCTCCCTGTCCCAGCTCGACCGCGAGCAGCAGCGTGACCGCGCGGCGGGCCGTGCCCGACGAGGCCAGCAGCAGCCCGATGGTGAGGCCGACGAGCAGGAAGACCGCGTCGGCGTGCAGCTGGCTGACCTGCAGCGGGTCGAGGCCGTTGCGCTCGGTGTCGGCGTCGCCGGCGTGGGGGCCGGCCCCGGTGACCACGGTGCCGAGGTAGAGCACGACCCACGCGGCGGCGAGGGTCAGCCACGCCAGGGTCGGGACGCGGCCACGCGTCCACTGGTCGGGGGTCGCCTCGGGCTCGTCGATCCGGCGCAGGAACAGCACCGCGACGCCCACCATCGCCATCGACAGCAGCAGGTGCAGCGAGACGACCCAGGAGTTGAGGTCGGTGAGCACCGTGATGCCGCCGATCACCGCCTGGGCCGGTACGCCGAGCGCGAGGACGAGCGCCAGGCGGCGCAGCGAGCGGCGTCCGGTCTGCCACGCGGCCACGAAGGTCGCGACAGCCACGGCGGTGAGCACGAAGGTCAGCATCCGGTTGCCGAACTCGATCGCCGAGTGGAAGTCGAGGTCGCCGTGGGGCGTGAGCGAGTCCTCGGTGCAGCGCGGCCAGGTCGGGCAGCCGAGGCCCGAGCCGGTGAGCCGGACCGCACCCCCGGTGACGACGATGCCGATGTTGGCGACCAGCGACGCGACGCCCAGCGGGCGCACGAGGCCCGCCAGGCGGGTGAGCCGGGTCAGACGGTCGGGGGTCACTCCCACGTGAAGGTCCTTGCGGTCAGGGTGGCGCCGACGGCGGTCCAGCCGGCGAGCACGAGCAGGTCGTGCCAGGGGACGGAGGCCGCCCCGAGGGCGGCACGCATGGCCTCGCCGAGCGCGCCCGACGGCAGCCAGGTGACGACGTCGCCGAACGACCCGTAGGCGGTGGCCGGCAGGACGACGGCGCCGCCGGCCATGAGCAGCAGGTAGACGAGGTTGGCGGCGGCGAGGGTGGCCTCGGCGCGCAGCGCACCCGCCACGAAGAGCCCGAGCGAGGCGAAGGCGGAGGTGCCGAGGACGACGGTGAGCACGAAGCCGAGCGCGTCGACCGAGGGCTCCCAGCCGAGCGCCAGGGCGACGGCGCCGATCACCACGACCTGCAGCACCTCGACGGCCAGCAGGGCCAGGACCTTGCCGCACAGCAGCCCGGTGCGTGAGAGCGGGGAGGTGCCGAGACGCTTGATCACGCCGTACCGGCGCTCGAAGCCGGTAGCGATCGCGAGGGCGGTGAACGAGGTCGACATCACCGCGAGGGCCAGCACTCCCGGGGCGAACGTGTCGACGCCGTAGGACAGGTTGACCTTCTCGGCGCCGCGGACGCCGCCGACGAGGATCATCACCGGCACCACGACGGCCAGCAGCAGCTGCTCGCCGTTGCGCAGCATCAGGCGCGCCTCCATCGAGGCCTGCGTCAGCACCTGACGCGCGACCGGGGCGGCGCCGGGCGCCGGGGCGAAGGTGCTCATGCGGTGACCTCGGGGGTGGTGGCCGGCTGGGCGGAGGCCGTCAGCTCGAGGAAGACGTCCTCGAGGTTGCGCTGGCCGAGGGTCAGCGACTCGGGAAGCACGCCGTTGGCCTCGCACCAGCGCGACACCTTGGCCAGGGTGGAGGCGTCGGCGGGACCGGTGACGACGA
>CALRVO020000206.1:0-6981 GCA_943371595.1 Sphingomonas paucimobilis | reverse complement strand
AGCGCCGCCCGGTCGAGCTGGGAGATCATCCGGCGGATCGGCAGCCCGACGTACTCGGCCTTGGGCAGGGGCGTGTCGGGGAAGCTCACCGCGACCCGGGTGGCCACACGGGCGCCGGCCTTGTTGGCCAGGCCGGGCAGCATGTTCTGCTCGTGGACGACCAGCGGCAGGCCGCGGCGACGCGCGGCGACGTAGGCCGGCATCGACACGTAGCCGCCGTAGCCGACGACGACGTCGGGCTCGACGCGGTCGATGATCGCCAGGGTCTCGTTGACCGCCCCGCGCAGCCGTCCGGGCACGCGGAAGAAGTCGGCGTTGGGCCGGCGCGGCAGGGGCACCGGCGCGATCAGCTCGAGGGGGTAGCCAGCCTCGGGGACGACCCGCGTCTCGAGCCCGCGTGGGGTGCCGAGACAGGTGATCGTCACGTCGGGGTCGAGCCGACGCAGGGCGTCGGCGGTGGCGAGCAGGGGCGAGGTGTGACCGGCGGTACCGCCGCCGGCGAGGAGGACGCGCATGAGGGGGACGACGTTACCGGCGGGGCGCCCGGATCTGCGGCACCCTCACCGTCGCGCGGACAGCCCGGCGGACCGGAGCTTCTTGCGCGCCGCCAGGGCCCGGGCCGCGGCCGGCTCCCGACGGGCGAACCCGACCAGCAGACCGAGCGCGGCCAGCGTCGGCAGCAGGCTCGAGCCGCCGTAGGAGACCAGCGGCAGCGGGATGCCGATGACGGGGAGCAGGGCCAGGACCATGCCGACGTTGACGATCATCTGGCCCATCAGCCACACCACGACCCCGAACGAGGCGTAGCGCACGAAGGGGTCGTCGGTGTGGCGGGCGATCCGCAGGGCCGAGAACGCGATCGTGAGGAACAGCGCGATGACCAGGAGGGTGCCGATGAGGCCGAGCTCCTCGCCGAGGACGGCGAAGATGAAGTCGGTGTGGGCCTCGGGCAGGGCACCCCACTTCTGCTGGCTGGCCCCGATGCCCTGGCCGAACACGCCGCCCGAGGACATGGCGTAGAGGCCGTGGGCCGGCTGCCAGCCGGTGCCGTGGAAGTCCTGGAACGGGTCGACGAAGGTGGTGATGCGGGCCAGGCGCTCGGTGTCGGTGGCCGCCAGGGCCAGCACCAGGACACCGATGAGCAGGCTCGACATCACGAACAGGCGGGCCGGCGCCCCGACCACCCAGAGCATCCCGATGAGGATCGCGAAGAGGATGAGCGCGGTGCCGAGGTCGCGCCCCACGATCACCAGGCCGGTGGCCAGCAGCATGCCGGGGACCACCGGCACCATCACCTGGTGCAGGCTCTGCAGCCGGCGCTCCTTGTTGGCGTAGATGTGGGCGGCCCACACGACCAACGACAGCTTGGCGATCTCGGAGGGCTGGATGACGAACGGACCGAGGGCCAGCCAGTTGGTGTTGCCGTTGCGCTCGACGCCCATGAACGCGGTGAGCAGCAGCAGCACCAGCGACAGCGAGAACGCCGGGTAGGCCAGGCGGCGCACCCACCGGTGGGTCACGCGGCTGGCGATCCAGGCGCACGGGAGTCCCACCACGACCCACACCAGCTGGCGGCGCACGATCGTGTAGGAGTCACCGGTGGCGCGGTAGGAGAAGACGCTGGAGGAGCTCAGCACCATCACCAGGCCAATGGTGAGCAGCAGCGCGGAGGCGCTGAGCAGCAGGTAGTAGGTGGTGAGCGGGCGGTCGAGCGCCTCGCGCAGGGAGGCGAGCCACGAGGGACGCCGGGTCCTCGCCTGGGCGAGGGCGCCGAGTCGCGGCAGCCGCAAGGAGCGTTCGGGGGTCGCTGTGGTCACCCGGAGGTCTCCTTGGGGCGCGTCGTGCCGGCTAGGGGGAAGTCATGCCGTAGTGCTGTCGTGCACGGCTGCGGCGAACAGGTCTCCCCGTGCGGCGTAGTCGGTGAACTGGTCCTGCGAGGCGCACCCCGGGGCCAGGAGCACCGTGTCGCCGGCGACGGCCAGGTCGGCGGCCGCCGCGACGACCCGCCGCATCAGGTCGGGTCCGCCGTCGATCGTTGAAGCAGTCCCAGTGTCGGGCGCGTCGATCGCGATCACCCGCACATCGGGGGCGTGTCGCGAAAGCGCCTCGGCGATCACCTCGCGGTCGCGCCCCATCAGGACGACGCCGCGCAGCCGGGAGGCGACCGAGCGGACCAGCTCGTCGAACGCGGCCCCCTTGGCCAGGCCGCCGGCGACCCAGACGACGGGGTCGTAGGCCTGCAGCGACGACTGGGCCGCGTGGGGGTTGGTGGCCTTGGAGTCGTCGACCCAGGTGATGCCGGCGTGGGTGACGACCTTCGCGATGCGGTGACCGTCGAGCCGGAACCCGCGCAGTCCCTCGCGGACCGCAGCCTGGCTGACGCCGTGGGCGCGGGCCAGGGCCGCCGCGGCCAGGGCGTTGGCGACCACGTGGGGAGGGGGGACCGCCCCGTCGGGCCCGTCGTGCCCCTCGGGCACCAGGTCGGCGAGGGTGCAGAGCTCGGCCGCGCTGGTGGCCCGCTCCTCGATGAAGGCACGGTCGACCAGGAGGTCCTCGACGACGCCGAGCATGCCGACGCCGGGCATGCCGAGGGTGAAGCCGACGGCGCGGGCGCCCTCGACGACCTCGGCGTCGCGCACGAGGGCCTCGGTGGCAGGGTCGGCGACGTTGTAGACGCAGGCCCGCTGGGCGTCGTGGAAGATGCGGCCCTTGTCGGCGGCGTACTGCTCGTAGCCGGTGCGGTCCCCGAGCCAGTCGCCGGCGTACCAGTCGAGGTGGTCCTCGGCGAGGTTGAGCACCGCGGCCGCCTGGGCGCTCATCGACTGCGTGTAGTGCAGCTGGAAGCTCGAGAGCTCGACGGCGAAGACGTCGTAGGGGGCGGGGTCCATGACGGCCTCGACGATGGGCAGCCCGACGTTGCCGACCGCGACGCTGCGCAGGCCCGCGGCCCGCAGGATCGCGTCGAGCATCTGCGTCGTGGTGGTCTTGCCGTTGGTGCCGGTGACGCACAGCCAGGGAGCAGGCTCGCCGCTCGGCCCGGGCGCCCGCAGCCGCCAGGCGAGCTCGACCTCGCCCCACACGGGCAGGCCGCGTGACCGCGCCTGGCGCAGCAGCGGGCTGTCGGGACGGAACCCGGGCGAGGTCACCACGAGGTCGACGTCGTCGGGCAGCGTCTGGGTGGCCCCGGCGTGGATGTCGACGCGCGCACCGAGCACCTCGAGCAGCTCGGCCTTCTCGAGCTGGGCAGCGGTGGCCCGGTCGGCGAGCGCGGTGACCGAGGCACCGAGGTGGGTGAGGTTGTCGGCGGCGGCGAAGCCGGAGACGCCGAACCCGGCGACCACCGCGCGTACGCCGTCCCACGACGACTGCCGGTCCAGGCCGCTCACGTCGCGGGCGCTCACAGGCGGGTGACCCACTCGGCGTAGAAGACGCCGAGGCCGGTGGCGACGAACAGGCCGGTGATGATCCAGAAGCGGATCACGACGGTGACCTGCTCCCAGCCGAGCATCTCGAAGTGGTGGTGCAGCGGGGCCATCCGGAAGACGCGGTGGCCGGCCTGCACCCGGAAGACCTTGCGGAACAGACCACTGGCCCGGCTGGCCTTGAAGACCGACACCTGGATCATCGACGACAGCGTGATGAGCACGAACAGGCCGCCCAGGATCACCAGCAGCAGCTCGGTGCGGGTGAGGATCGCGAAGCCGGCCAGGGCGCCGCCCAGGGCCAGCGACCCGGTGTCGCCCATGAAGATCGCGGCCGGCGAGGCGTTCCACCACAGGAAGCCGAAGCAGGCGCCGGTGATGGCCGCGGCGATGATCGCGAGGTCGAGCGGGTCGCGCACGTCGTAGCACTGCGGGCCGGGGCTGCTCTCGCAGGACTGGCCGCTCTGCCAGATGTTGACGAGCATGTAGGCACCGAAGACCATCACGCACGACCCCGTCGCGAGGCCGTCGAGGCCGTCGGCGAGGTTGACCGCGTTGCTGGTGCCGGTGACGATCAGCCAGATCAGGATGAC
This sequence comes from Sphingomonas paucimobilis, assembly GCA_943371595.1. GTDB lineage: Bacteria > Actinomycetota > Actinomycetes > Propionibacteriales > Nocardioidaceae > Nocardioides. The sequence continues at coordinate 2,966 of CALRVO020000206.1, read as the reverse complement.
GGCGAGGACGACGGGCAGGGCCAGCCAGTCGATCTCGCGCAGGAACGAGATCTTCTCGCTGGCCGGGGTGCGACCGCTCTCGTCCTCGAGCCACGGCGACAGCGCGAGCGCGCCGAAGGTCACCGCGATCAGCGTCTGGCCCACCATCTTGGCCTTGCTCCGCAGGCCCAGGCTGCGCTGCTTGTAGATCTTGATGAAGTCGTCGAGGAAGCCGACCAGACCGCAGCCCACGAAGAGGAAGAGCAGCAGCAGCCCGGAGGCCGACGGCGCCGTCAGCGTGATCAGCTTGGCCGCGAAGTAGGCCAGCACCACGGCCCCGATGATCGCGACGCCACCCATGGTGGGGGTGCCGCGCTTGGTGTGGTGCGTCGTCGGCCCGTCGTCGCGGATCTCCTGGCCGTAGCCGAGCTTGGTGAACTGGGTGATCGCGACACGCGTGCCGAGCAGCGAGACGAGGAGCGCGATGCCGCCGCCGAGGAGGATGGCTCTCACGGGGTCGTCCCTCCTTCACGGGTCTCGAGCAGCGCAGCGGCAAGGACCTCGAGCGCTGCCGCGCGGGAGGCCTTGACGAGGACGACGTCCCCGGCGCCCGCATTGTTCCGCACCCAGGCGAGTGCGTCGTCACGCCCCGCCGTGACGATCACCTCATCGACCCCGGCGCTGCGCGCGCCCGTCGCGATGCCGGCGGCGGCCTCGCCGACGACGACGACCGCGTCGAGCCCGGCGGTGGCCTCCCCGACCTCGAGGTGCCCGTCGTCGTGCTCGGGTCCGAGCTCCTTCATCTCACCCAGGACCGCGAGGGTGCGGCCGGACCGGTCGCGTCCGAGGGCGCGCACGGCGTCGAGCGCGGCCCGCATCGAGGCGGGGTTGGCGTTGTAGGCGTCGTTGAGGACCAGGAGGCCGTCGGCGCGCTCGTGCAGCTCCATCCGCCAGGGCGAGGCCGCCTCGGCAGCGCTCAGCCGCTCCCCCACCGTCTCCAGCGGTACGCCGACCGCGAGGGCCATCGCCGCGGCCGCGGCCGCGTTGGCCACCTGGTGGGCGCCGGTCTGGCGCAGCGCGACCGGCGTCCACCGACCGTCGTGCCCGAGGTCGAACGTCGCGCGACCCAGCGCGTCGAGCGACAGGTCGCGCCAGCGCACGTCGCCGGTCTCGCCGAAGGTCACGACGCGCCCGCGGGTGCGCGCGGCCATCGCCGCGACCCGGGGGTCGTCGGCGTTGAGCACGGCGGTGCCGTCGTCGCCGAGTGCCTCGACGAGCTCGCCCTTGGCGACGGCGATCGCCTCGACGCCGCCGAACTCCCCCACGTGGGCGGTACCGACGTTGAGGACGGCCGACACGGTGGGCGGGGCGATCTCGCACAGGTAGGCGAGGTGGCCGATGCCGCGCGCGCCCATCTCGAGCACGAGGTGCGTGGTGGTCTCGTCGGCGCGCAGCACGGTGAGGGGGACGCCGAGCTCGTTGTTGTTGTTGGCGCGGGTGGCCACGGCGGTGGGGCCGAGCAGGTGGGCCAGCAGGTCCTTGGTGCCGGTCTTGCCCTGCGAGCCGGTGACGGCGAGCACGGGCACGTCGAGCCGGTCGACGACGGCCCGGGCCAGCCGGCCGAGCGCGACGGTGACGTCGTCGACCACGACGGTGGGCGCGCTGGTCTCGCGGCTGCCCAGGACGGCGTGCGCACCGTCGGCGAAGGTGTGACCGTCGACCCGCTCCCCCACGACCGCGACGTAGAGCCCGTCGGGCACGGCGGCCCGGGTGTCGAGGTAGGCCTCGCCCGCGACGAGCACGTCGGGCCCGTGCAGGGTGCCGCCGGTGATCCGGGCGACCTCGGTGAGCCGGAGCGGGATCATCGCCGGGCCTCCAGGACCTCGCGCGCCACGACCCTGTCGTCGAAGTCATGGACGACGCCGGCGACGTCCTGGCCGGTCTCGTGGCCCTTGCCGGCCACGAGCACGACGTCGCCGGAGCGGGCCAGGCCGAGGGCGTGGGCGATCGCGGCGCGACGGTCGCCGATCTCGACGACGCGGTCGCGGTGGGCCGGGTCGACCCCGGCCAGCACGGCGGCCCGGATGGCGGCGGGGTCCTCGGTGCGGGGGTTGTCGTCGGTGACGACGAGCACGTCGGCCAGACGGGCGGCGATGCCACCCATGATCGGGCGCTTGCCGGGGTCGCGGTCACCACCGGCGCCGAGCACCACGACCACCCGACCGCTGCCGGCGTCGGCCAGCGGGCGCAGCGTGCTGACCGCCGCCTCGACGGCGTCGGGCTTGTGGGCGTAGTCGACGACGACGAGGAAGTCCTGGCCGGCCTCGACGCGCTCGAGCCGGCCCGGGACGCCTCCGGACCCGGCGACGGCCGTGGCCACCGCGGCGGGGTCGAAACCGGCCTCGGCGGCGGCGGCGATCGCGGCCAGGGTGTTGGAGACGTTGAACCGCCCCGGCAGCGGTACGCCGGCCGCGAAGGTCGACCCGTCGGGGGCCACGACGGTGAACCGCGACCCCTCCCGCTCGAGGACGACGTCGACGGCGCGCCAGTCGGCGTCGCGGCCCTCGGGGGTGTCGTCGAGCGCGAAGGTGCGCACCGGCACCGACGTCGCCGCCGTCTCGCGCGCGAGGCGGCGCCCGTGCTCGTCGTCGACGTTGACCAGCGCCAGCCGGGCCCGCTCGGGGGTGAACAGCGAGGCCTTGGCGCGGTAGTAGTCCTCGACGTCGGTGTGGAAGTCGAGGTGGTCGCGCCCGAGGTTGAGGAACACCGCGACGTCGAAGACGACGCCGTCGACGCGGCCCATCACGAGCGCGTGGCTGGACACCTCCATCGCGCAGGCGGCGACCTCGTGCTCGCGCATGACCGCGAACAGGGCGTGCAGGTCGGGGGCCTCGGGCGTGGTCAGGGTGGTCCTGACGTCGGTGCCGGCGATCCGGGTGCCGACGGTGCCGACCACGGCGGCACGTGTGCCCGAGCCCTCGAGACCG
>CALRVO020000205.1:0-6983 GCA_943371595.1 Sphingomonas paucimobilis | reverse complement strand
GATCATCATGATCACCCACGACCTCGGCGTGATCGCCGAGATCGCCGACGAGGTCCTGGTCATGTACGGCGGTCGCGCGGTCGAGTACGGCGTCACCCGCGAGGTGCTCACCCGGCCCGAGATGCCCTACACCTGGGGGCTGCTCTCGTCGGTCCCCGACGTGGCGGGTCTCTCCGACGTGCTGGTGCCGATCCCCGGGACCCCTCCGAGCCTGCTCAACCCGCCGACGGGGTGTCCGTTCAACCCCCGCTGCACCTACAAGCCGCAGGTGCCTGACAACCTGTGCGAGACGACGCTCCCGGTCCTGGAGCGGTCGTCGACCGGCTCCGCCGAGCACCTCAGCCGCTGTCACCTGCGCGACCCGGCTGCCATCTACGAGAACGAGGTCGCCCCGATCGTCCTCCCCGACCGGACGGAGTCCCCGGCGTGAACAATGCCGCCCCTGGCCTGGCTGCTGACCAGCCCGAAGACGAGACGGGTGCGACCTCGACCGGAGGACCGCTGCTCGACCTCGAGAAGGCTCCCGAGCTCGAGCCGCACAAGGCCGCCCAGTTCGACCCGACGGTGCCGCCGATCCTGACCGTCGAGAACCTCAAGATGTACTTCCCGGTCAAGTCCTCCGGCTTCATCCGGCGCACCATCGGGCAGGTCCAGGCCGTCGACGGGGTGTCCTTCGAGGTGCCGACCGGCGGCTCGCTGGGACTCGTGGGCGAGTCGGGCTGCGGCAAGTCGACCATGGGTCGGCTGATCACGCGTCTCTACAAGCCGACCGGGGGACGCATCGACTTCGACGGCGTCGACCTGGCGCCGCTGTCGACCCGCGAGCTCAAGCCCTACCGCAGCGACGTCCAGATGATCTTCCAGGACCCCTACAGCTCGCTCAACCCGCGACACACCGTCGGCTCCATCGTCGGGGCACCCCTGGTGATCCACGACGTCGTGCCCAAGAAGCAGGTGCTGACGCGCGTGCAGGAGCTGCTCGAGGTCGTCGGTCTCAACCCCGAGCACTACAACCGCTACCCCAACGAGTTCTCCGGGGGGCAGCGCCAGCGCATCGGCATCGCCCGAGCCCTCGCCCTGCAGCCCAAGCTCATGGTGGCCGACGAGCCGGTCTCGGCCCTCGACGTCTCCATCCAGGCCCAGGTCGTCAACCTGCTGCAGGACCTGCAGCGCGAGTTCGGCATCGCGTTCCTCTTCATCGCCCACGACCTGTCGATCGTGCGGCACTTCTGCCCCGAGGTCGCCGTCATGTACCTCGGCAAGATCGTCGAGATCGGTGATCGCGACAGCATCTACTCCCACGCCTACCACCCCTACACCCAGGCGCTGCTGTCGGCGGTCCCCGACGTCAAGCAGGCCGCCATCGGTGGGCGCCGCGAGCGCATCATGCTCGAGGGCGACGTGCCCAGCCCGATCAACCCGCCCTCGGGTTGCCGGTTCCGCACCCGCTGCCCGATCGCCCGCGAGATCTGCGCCAAGCACGAACCGCCGCTCCTGCAGGTCGGCAAGCGGCACAAGGTGGCCTGCCACTTCCCCGGCGAGCTCGGCAAGCACCCGACCGAGCCGCTGACCGCGCGCCTGCTCGGGGTCGACAACGACGGCAGCCCCGACCCGGGCGGGTCGGCCGACACCGGCCTGGTCACCAAGCCGGGCTACGACGACACCTGGTTCGACCTGGACACGAAGACATTTGGACGAGCCTGACGCTCTGTTCGCAGCCGGCCCGTCTGCCCCTGCTCCGGCGGGGGGAGGCGGGTCGCTGTCTGCGAACGTCCACTCCTCCGCACCGCTCGCGGTGCGGATGCGACCGCGCACCCTCGACGAGCTCGCCGGCCAGGCGCAGCTGCGCTCACCCGGGTCGCCGCTGCGCCAGCTGATCGAGGGCGACCAGTCGATGTCGCTGCTGCTCTGGGGGCCTCCCGGCACCGGCAAGACCACGATCGCCTCGATCCTCAGCCGCCAGACCGGGCGCCGTTTCGTGGAGGTCTCGGCGGTGTCCGCCGGGGTCAAGGACGTCCGGGCCGCCATCGACACCGCCCGCAACACCCTGGTGCGCACCGGCAACGAGACGGTGCTCTTCGTCGACGAGGTCCATCGCTTCAGCAAGGCCCAGCAGGACGCGCTGCTCCCGGGGGTCGAGAACCGCTGGGTGACGCTGGTCGCCGCCACCACCGAGAACCCCTTCTTCTCGGTCATCTCGCCCCTGCTCTCCCGCAGCCTGCTCCTGCGCCTCGAGTCGCTGACCGACGACGACGTGCGCTCGGTGATGCGTGCGGCCCTGGCCGACGAGGAACGCGGCCTGGCCGGGGTCTACGAGATGGACGACGACGCGTTCGACCACCTGGTCCGGCTCGCCGGTGGCGACGCCCGCCGGTCCCTGACCTACCTCGAGGCGGCGGTCGGTGCGGCGTCGGCCCGCGGGTCGACCCGCGTCGACCTCGAGACGGCCGAGACGGCCGTCGACCGCGCTGCGGTGCGCTACGACCGCCAGGGCGACCAGCACTACGACGTGACCAGCGCGTTCATCAAGTCGATCCGCGGGTCCGACGCCGACGCGGCGATGCACTACCTCGCCCGGATGATGGAGGCGGGGGAGGACCCTCGGTTCATCGCCCGCCGGCTGGTGATCCTGGCCTCCGAGGACATCGGCCTGGCCGACCCGACCGCCCTGCAGACCGCGGTGGCCGCCGCGCAGGCCGTGCAGCTGATCGGCATGCCCGAGGCGTCCTTCAACCTCGCCCACGCGGTCATCGCGCTGGCCGTCGCCCCCAAGTCCAACGCCGTCACCCTGGCCCTCGCGGCCTCGCGGGCCGACGTACAGGCGGGCAAGGTCGGGCCGGTCCCGGCCCACCTGCGCGACGCCCATTACGCCGGGTCCAAGAAGCTCGGCCACGGCCAGTCCTACACCTACAGCCACGACGAGCCCTACGGCATCGCCGAGCAGCAGTACGCCCCCGACGTGGTCGCCGACGCCGACTACTACCGGCCCAAGGAGATCGGCGCGGAGGCGGCGATCAAGGAGCGCTGGGAGCGGGTCCGGCGGATCATCCGCGGTCGGTGAGGGTCACAGGTCGCGCTTGAACCCCGTGTGGCTCGGGCGGTAGCCGAGACCCTCGTAGAAACGGTGGGCGTCGGTACGGGTCCGGTCGCTGGTCAGCTGGGCCAGCCGGGCGCCGCGTCGACGGCCGAGGTCGTGCGCCCAGGCGAACAGGGCGCGGCCCAGGCCCGTGCCCCGCGCGTGCTCGGCTACCCGGACCCCCTCGACCTGCAGGCGGGTCGCGCCGCCACGCGCGAGCCCGGGGACCCAGGTCAGCTGCAGCGTGGCGGCGACCCGGCCGACGTCGTCGCGGACGCAGACCAGGAGGTGGGCGGGGTCGCGGTCGATCGCGGTGAACGCCGCGTCGTAGGTCGCGAGGTCCGCCCCCTCCCGGGTCGCTCCGAGGGGGTCGTCGCGCAGCAGGTCGACCAGCGCGGGGAGGTCGGCGCGCGCGGCCCGCGCGATCGTGAAGTGCCGGCCGTCGACCTCGACGACCTCGGTGACCTGGTCCACCACGTCACCCTGGCACGGTGGCACGGGCGGCGCTCACCCGCGCCCTGGTCCGGACCGGCTTCGACTAGGCTCGGCGACCATGGACCAGGACTGGAGCGTGCCCGGCTGGGCCGTGCTCGTCGCACTGGTCGCCGTGGCCGCACTGCTCGCCGCCCTCGTCGGCGTCGTCGTACGGATGCGCGCCCGGACCGCCCGGGCGCTGGCCGCGGCCCGTGCCGAGGCAGCGGCCCTCGCCGTGCAGGTCGAGGCCATCGAGCGTCGCCTCGCTGCGCCCCGCCCGCAGCCGGTCCCGGCCGACGACACCGAGTACGTCGTGACGATGCTGGGTCGCGACGAGGAGCCCGACGAGCCGGCGCAGGTCGTGCCTGCGCCGTTGTTCGCCGACCTGGTGCTGCGCGAGGGCGTCGTGCAGGCCGCGTCGCTGGCCGCCGGGCTGCGCCGGGCCCTGGCCCCCGAGACCCGTCACCGGATCCGCTGGGAGATGAAGCGCGAGGTCAAGCGAGCGCGCAAGAAGCGGCGCGACGACCTGCGGCGCGCCAAGCGCGAGTTCGAGGCCCGGCAACGCGGTGAGGCCGCCGCATGAGCAGAGCCCTGTGGTTCGCCGCGGGGACCGGTGCGGGACTCTACGTCGCCGTCCGGGCCCGCCGCGCCGCCGAGATCCTCACCGTCGAGGGCCTGCAGGACCGCGTCGGCGCCGCCGTCGTGGGGCTGCGGATGTTCCGCGACGAGGTCGCGCAGGGCAAGGCCGACACCGAGACGGACTTGCGGCAGCGCCTCGGCCTGGCGCTCCACGAACGGGCACAGCACCAGGAGCTCGCCGCTCCTCCCGCCCCGCAACCGACGACCGATCCACCCACCGACCCACCCACCGACTCACCCAAGGAAGCAGGCAGCAGCTGATGGACACCGCGGAGATCCGACGGAGGTTCGTGGCGCACTTCGAGCGCGCCGGACACACCCCCGTCCCCTCGGCCTCGCTGCTGCTCGACGACCCCAACCTGCTGTTCGTCAACGCCGGGATGGTGCCGTTCAAGCCCTACTTCCTGGGCCAGGAGACCCCGCCCTACGACCGCGCGGTGAGCATCCAGAAGTGTGTGCGCACCCCCGACATCGAGGACGTCGGCAAGACGACCCGGCACGGCACGTTCTTCGAGATGTGCGGCAACTTCTCCTTCGGCGACTACTTCAAGGAGCGGGCCATCGAGCTCGCGTGGGACCTCATCACCAAGTCGCAGGCCGACGGAGGCTTCGGGTTCTCCGAGTCGGTGCTCTACCCCTCGGTGCTCGACGGTGACGACGAGGCCGTGGGCCTGTGGCGCCGCATCACCGGCCTGCCCGACGAGCGCATCATCCGGCTGGGGCCCAAGGAGAACTACTGGTCGATGGGCGTGCCCGGCCCGGGCGGCCCGTGCTCGGAGATCCTCATCGACCGCGGGTCGGCGTACGGGCCCGACGGTGACTTCTCGGCCGAGGACCGCTACCTGGAGTTCTGGAACCTCGTCTTCATGCAGGACGAGCTGAGCGCCGTGCGCAGCAAGGAGGACTTCGACATCTCGGGGTCGCTGCCGCGCAAGAACATCGACACCGGCATGGGCTTGGAGCGGGTCGCGTTCATGACGCAGGGCGTCGAGAACATGTACGAGATCGACGTGATGTTCCCCGTCATCCAGCGGGCCATGGAGCTCTCCGGCAGGAAGTACGGCGCCGACCACGTCGACGACGTGCGGTTCCGGGTGGTCGCCGACCACGTCCGCAGCTCGATGATGCTCATCGGTGACGGCGTCACCCCCGGCAACGAGGCGCGTGGCTACGTGCTGCGCCGGCTGCTGCGTCGTGCGGTCCGCTCGATGCGGCTGCTGGGGTACGAGGACCCCGCGCTGCCCGAGTTGCTGCCGATCAGCCGCGACAAGATGGGCGAGACCTACGCCGACCTCCACACCGACTGGGACCGCATCTCGCGCGTGGCCTACGCCGAGGAGGAGACCTTCCGCAAGACGCTGCAGTCGGGGACCACGATGTTCGACCTCGCCGCGTCGAAGGTCAAGGAGTCGGGCGGTTCCTCGATCGCCGGCGCCGAGGCCTTCCAGCTGCACGACACGTTCGGCTTCCCGATCGACCTGACCCTCGAGATGGCGGCCGAGGCGGGGCTCAGCGTCGACGAGGACGGCTTCCGCGGGTTGATGGCCGAGCAGCGCGAGCGGGCCAAGGCCGACGCGCGCAGCAAGCGCGGCCAGCACGCCGACACCGGCGCCTACCGTGCGGTGCTCGACGAGCACGGCCCGACCGAGTGGCTGGCCTACGAGACCCTCGAGACCGAGTCGCGCCCTCTGGCGCTGCTGCGCGAGGGCGCGCCGGTGTCGCTGCTCGGCCCCGGCGAGGTCGGCGAGCTCGTGCTCGACCGCACCCCGTTCTACGCCGAGTCCGGCGGCCAGGCCGCCGACGCCGGCATCATCGAGTTCGACGGCGGGCGCCTGGAGGTCGTCGACGTCCAGCGACCGATCAAGGGACTGGTCGTGCACCAGGTGCGGGTCGTCGACGGCGAGCTGCCGGCCTCCGCGCCGCTGCTGCACGCGCAGGTCGACCCCGAGTGGCGCACCGGCGCGCGCCAGGCCCACTCCGGCACCCACGTCGTCCACGCGGCGCTGCGCCAGGTGCTGGGACCCAGTGCGCTCCAGTCCGGCTCCTACAACCGGCCCGGCTACCTGCGCCTCGACTTCGGGTGGACCACCGGACTGTCGCCCGAGCAGGTGCGCGACATCGAGCGGGTCTCCAACGAGGCGCTGCGTGCCGACCTCCCGGTCGGCTGGCAGTACATGACGCTGGAGCAGGCCAAGGAGTGGGGCGCCGTCGCGCTCTTCGGCGAGACCTACGACAACACCAAGGTGCGCGTGGTCGAGATCGGCGGCCCGTGGTCGCGCGAGCTCTGCGGCGGCACGCACGTCGACCACTCCTCGCAGATCGGCACCGTCGTGGTGACCGGTGAGGCGTCGGTGGGTTCTGGCAACCGCCGCATCGAGGCCTACACCGGGGTCGAGGGGTTCGCCTACCTCGCGCGCGAGCGCGACGTGGTCGGCCAGCTCACCACGCTGCTCAAGATCCAGCCCCAGGACCTCGTCCCGCGCGTCGGCGACCTGCTCGACCGGCTGCGCTCGGCCGAGAAGGAGCTCGAGAAGGCCCGCCTGCAGCAGCTGCTCTCCGGCGGCGCGCAGCTCGCCGCCTCGGCGGTCGACGTCGGGGGCGTGCGGGTCGTGGCTCACCGGGTCGACGGGGCCGGCGGGGGCGACGTACGCACGCTCGCGCTCGACGTCCGCGGTCGCCTGACCGGTGACCAGCCGGCCGTCGTGGTCGTCATCGGGGCGGCCGACGGCAAGGTCTCGGTCGTGGCCGCGCTCAACGACGCCGCGCAGGCTCGCGGGCTCAGCGCCAACGACCT
>CALRVO020000204.1:0-7006 GCA_943371595.1 Sphingomonas paucimobilis | reverse complement strand
GCCCGAGGCGGTCTGCTACCCGATCGAGCCGCCCGACCTCGACTTCATGACCAAGCAGCTCAAGCGGTGGTCGCACGGCTTCGTGCAGAACGTCCACCTGCACTGGAAGGGCATCCTGCGGCTGCCGTTCCTCAGCACCGTGGTGGGCGTGGCCCTCTTCGACGCGGTCGTCGCGTCGCTGATCTACCTGCTCGTGCTCCCGGTGCTGGCGGTCGTGCTCGGGGCGCCGCTGCTGCTCCTCGTCTACGTCATCGACGTGCCCGCCGTGATGGTGCCCGTGCTGGTGGCCGCCCGACGACGCCGGGAGGTCGGACGCGCCCTGCTCTCGCTGCCGTGCTTCTTCGTGCTGCGCACCGTCAACGGCTTCTTCATGCTCGAGGCGCTGGTCACCGAGGTCGTGCTGAGACGCCCGTTGCTCGTCTACGAGAAGGGACACTGACATGAACAACGCGGGACTCCCCGGCACCGGCCTCGGCGGGCTGTTCTACCTCCTGCTCGCCCTGGTCATGCCGGTCGTCGAGGTCGTCCGCACCCTGCGCGGTGACACCGAGCCCGGCCGGTGGCGGCAGGTGCTCACGCAGTTCGCGCTGGCCTGCGCGATCCTCGCGTCCCTCGTCGGCACCGCGGCCGTCTACCTGCGCCTGGCCGACGCACCGAGCCCCTTCGGCGTCGACGGACCCACGCTGGTCCTCGCCCCGGTCGTCCTCGCGGGTCTGCTGCTCGCCGTGCTCGTCGTGGTCCTCCGGGTCTGGGCACGGCTCGTCGGCCCCGCGTCGGAGCTGCCCGAGCCCGCCCACGTCCACTGACCCACCGGTGACCCGTCGTACACCTACGACGGGTCGGCGGGGGCGGGGTGCCTCAGACGCCGCGGCGCCAGACCACGACGGCCTGGCTGGCGGTGCGAGGGTCGCGCAGCGCGGGGAGCCGGCTGGGCGGCGCCGAGGCCGCGCGCGTGCTCGAGGCCTGCCGGAGCGCCTCACGCGTCGCGGCGAGCTCGGCGTGGAGCTCGTGGTTGCGGGCACTGAGGGCCGCGACCTGGTTCTCGAGCTCGAGGATCCGGCGGACTCCCTCGATGCCGATGCCGGACGCCGTGAGGTCGGCGATCGTGCGCAGCAGCTCGAGGTCGCGGTGGGAGTAGCGACGCCCGCCGCCACCGGTGCGACCCGGCGTGATCAGGCCGAGCCGCTCGTAGGTGCGCAGCGTCTGCGGGTGCAGTCCGGTCAGCTGGGCGGCGACGCTGATGACGTAGAGCGGGACGTCGGGGCCGGGGGTGGTGCTGTGCTGGGACATCACGTCGCGGCCTCGAACAGCCCGGCGCGCAGCGGCTTGCCGGCGGTGGCGGCGCGGTAGGCCTCGACGGCCTCGCGCGCAGCCTGGTCGAGCACCGCGGGCACGTGGACCTCGACGGTGGCGAGCAGGTCGCCCTTGGTGCCGTCGGCCTTGGTGGCACCCCGGCCGCGCACCCGGAACGTGCGTCCGTTGGGGGTGCCCGGCGGGATGCGGAGGGTCACCGGAGCGCCCCCGAGCGTCGGGACCTTGATCTCGGCCCCCAGCGCCGCCTCGTCGAACGACACGGGGACGTCGAGGGTGAGGTTGTCGCCGGAGCGGGCGAAGACGCGGTGGGGCGAGACCTTGACCGTGACGTAGAGGTCGCCGGCGGGCCCGCCGTGGTCGCCGACGGCGCCCTTGCCCCGCAACCGGATCCGCTGGCCGTCCTTGACGCCGGCGGGGATGCGGGCCTGGATGGTGCGGGCCGACGTGCCGCGGCCGCTGCCGCGGCACGTCGGGCACTTCTCGTCGTAGACCAGCTGCCGGCCACCGCAGCCGGGGCACGTCTCGTTGATCGAGAACGCTCCCCCGACGCCGGCGACGACGTAGCCCGCCCCCTCGCACTCGGGGCAGATGTGGGGCTTGGTGCCGGGCTTCCCGCCGGTGCCCGAGCAGGTGGCGCACGCCGCGTCGGAGGTCAGGCGCAGCGAGATCGTGACCCCGTCGAGCGCGTCGAGGAACGAGATCGTCGCGCTGGTCTCGACGTCCTGGCCCTTGCTGGCGCGCCGCGTCTGCTGGGTACGCCGAGCCCCGCCACCTCCGAAGAGGTCGCCGAACATGTCGCCCAGACCGCCGCTGCCGCCGGCCCGGGCCCGGTCGCCGAACAGGTCGTTGAACCCGCCGCCGCCGCCCCCGCCGGGGGCGCCGAAGCCGCCGCCGAACCCGCCGCCGGAGCCGTAGAGCCGACGCATCTCGTCGTACTTGGCGCGCTTGTCGGCGTCGCCGACCACGTCGTAGGCCTCGGCGACGGCCTTGAACTTCTCGAGGCGCGCGTCGTCGCCCGGGTGGGTGTCGGGATGGTTGTCGCGGGCCAGGCGCTTGTAGGCCTTCTTGATCTCGGTCGCGGGCGCGTCCTTGCTCACGCCGAGCACGGCGTAGAAGTCCTTCTGCGCCCACTCGGGCTTGAAGCCGCTGGTGTCAGCCATCCCTCCTCCTCTCCGGTCAGTCGATCATCACGCCGGGTCGACCACGAGGACCTGCGCCGCGCGCACGACGCGGTCACCGATCTTGTAGCCGGCCTTGGCGATCACCTTGCAGGTCGTGACGGTCACCTCGGGGTCCTCACCGATGTGGGAGAGGGCCTCGTGGATCGTCGGGTCGAACGCGTCGCCGACCTTGCCGAACTTCTCGAGCCCGGCGGCCGCCACGGTGCGCTCGAGCTGGTCGGCGACGCTCTTGAAGCCGCCGTCGATCTCGGCGTGCTCGCGGGCCCGGTCGATGGTGTCGAGCACCTCGGTGATCGGTGCGAGCGCGGCGTAGGTCGCGTTCTGCTTGACCAGCTCGCGGTCGCGCTCGACGCGCCGCTTGTAGTTGAGGTACTCGGCCTGCAGGCGCTGGAGGTCGGCGAGCCGCTCCTCGGCGAGGCGCTCGGCCACGACGAGCCGGTCGCCCGGCGACTCGGGCACCAAGGGCTCCTCGACCTCCGTCTCGTTGGCCATGACCCCGTCACCACCCGGGTCGGGGGCGGTGGCGGCCGCCTCGGCCGCCGCCACCGCCTCGTCCTCGAGCGAGCCCTCGGCGGGCCGGTCGACGGGCTGGTCCGCAGGGACGTCCGTCACTTGTCGCCCTCGGGCTTCTCGTCGTCGACGACCTCGGCGTCGACCACGTCGGCGTCGACGATGTCGTCGTCACCCTCGCCGGTGGCGCCGGTGGCCCCACCCGCAGCGGCCTGGTCGGCCTCGGCGGCGGCGTACATCGCGGCGCCCATCTTCTGCGACGACTCGTTGAGCTTGCTGATGCCGGCGGTGATGGTCTCCGACGACGCCTCGGCGTCCTCGAGGGTGGCCTTGAGGCTGTCGACGTCGGCCTGGACCTCGGTCTTGACGTCCTCGGGGATCTTGTCGCCGTTGTCGGCCAGGAACTTCTCGGTGGTGTAGACAAGCTGGTCGGCCTGGTTGCGGGTCTCGACGGCCTCGCGACGCTTGGCGTCGTCCTCGGCGTACTGCTCGGCCTCCTTGACCATCCGGTCGATGTCGTCCTTGGACAGCGCCGAGCCGCCCGAGATCGTCATCGACTGCTCCTTGCCGGAGCCCTGGTCCTTGGCGGTGACGTGCACGATGCCGTTGGCGTCGATGTCGAAGGTGACCTCGATCTTGGGCACCCCGCGCGGCGCCGGCGGCAGGCCGGTCAGCTCGAAGTTGCCGAGCGGCTGGTTGTCGCGCCAGAACGGGCGCTCGCCCTGGGCGACCTTGATCTCGACCGACGGCTGGTTGTCGTCGGCGGTGGTGAAGATCTCGGAGCGCTTGGTCGGGATCGTGGTGTTGCGCTCGATGAGGTTGGTCATCGCGCCGCCCTTGGTCTCGATGCCGAGCGACAGCGGGGTGACGTCGAGGAGCAGCACGTCCTTGACCTCGCCCTTGAGGACGCCGGCCTGCAGGGCCGCGCCGATGGCGACGACCTCGTCGGGGTTGACGCCCTTGTTGGGCTCCTTGCCGCCGAGCAGCTCCTTGACGACCTCGCTGACCGCGGGCATCCGGGTGGAGCCGCCGACGAGCACGACGTGGTCGATCTTGTCGACCGCGACGCCGCCGTCCTTGAGCACGTTGCGGAACGGCGTCTTGGTGCGGTCGAGCAGGTCAGCGGTGAGCTTCTGGAACTCGCTGCGGGTCAGCTTCTCCTCGAAGTGGAGCGGGCCGGACTCGCCGTGGGTGATGTAGGGCAGGTGGATCGTGGTCTCGCTGGACGACGACAGCTCGATCTTGGCCTTCTCGGCCGCCTCCTGCAGACGCTGCTTGGCGATCTTGTCGGCCGCGAGGTCGACGCCGTTGGCGTTCTTGAACTTGGTGACCATCCACTCGACGATCTTGTTGTCCCAGTCGTCGCCACCGAGGTGGTTGTCGCCGGAGGTCGCCTTGACCTCGACGACGCCCTCGCCGATCTCGAGCAGGGACACGTCGAACGTGCCGCCACCGAGGTCGAAGACGAGGATGGTCTGGTCGTCACCCTTGTCGAGGCCGTAGGCCAGGGCGGCCGCGGTGGGCTCGTTGACGATGCGGCTGACGTTGAGGCCCGCGATCTCGCCGGCCTCCTTGGTGGCCTGGCGCTGCGCGTCGGAGAAGTAGGCCGGGACGGTGATCACCGCGTCGGTGACCGTCTCGCCGAGGTAGGCCTCGGCGTCGCGCTTGAGCTTCTGCAGGATGAACGCGCTGATCTGCTGGGGCGTGAACGACTTGTCGTCGATCGACTTCTTCCAGTCCTCGCCCATGTGGCGCTTGACCGAACGGATCGTGCGGTCGACGTTGGTGACGGCCTGACGCTTGGCCACCTCGCCGACGAGGACCTCGCCGGACTTGGCGAACGCCACGACCGAGGGAGTGGTGCGGGCACCCTCGGCGTTGGCGATGACCGTGGGCTCGCCGCCCTCGAGGACCGAGACGACGCTGTTGGTCGTGCCGAGGTCGATACCGACAGCTCGTGCCATGGTGGGGTTCCTCCGTGCTTGATGGGTGAATGCTTCGTGGTGGGGAGTCAGAGAAGTTGAGTCCCGATGGCTCAAGTCTGACACAGGGCACAACCGGCACGCACCGGGGGTTGTTCCCGGGTCGCCGTACGCTCTGGTCATGAGTGCGCCGGGCCCGTCGTACGTCGACTTCTTCCGGGCCCTGGCCGGCCCCGACGCCGACGAGCGCGACCCGGACGAGGTCATGCGCGAGGTGCAGGAGCGGCTCGGGCGCTTCCGCCAGCAGTACAAGTTCGGCATCGACGAGGTGCTGACCAAGATCACGATCCTGCGCGAGGAGTTCGAGGAGGCGCAGGGCTACGGCCCGATCGAGCACGTCAAGACCCGGCTCAAGACGCTCGACAGCCTGCTGGCCAAGGCCACCCGGCTCGGCGTGCCGCCCGACCTCGAGACGATCCGCGCCACGATCCGCGACGTCGCGGGCATCCGGGTGACCTGCGCGTTCGTCGAGGACACCTACCGCTTCGCCGAGATGCTCACCCGCCAGCCCGACCTGACGGTGCTCGCGACCAAGGACTACATCGCCGCGCCGAAGGCCAACGGCTACCAGAGCCTGCACATCATCGTCGAGGTCCCGGTCTTCCTCTCCGACCGGACCGTTCAGGTGCCGGTCGAGCTGCAGATCCGCACCATCGCGATGGACTTCTGGGCCAGCGTCGAGCACCGCATCTACTACAAGTACGACGGCGTGGTGCCTTCGCACCTGCGCGACACCCTGCGCGAGGTCGCCGGCATCGCCACCGACCTCGACGACCAGATGGGCCGGCTGCGCGAGGAGATCCGCACCCTCGCGCCGGCGGCCGCTCAGGCCGAGCCGAACGCGCCCAGCAGCGACGAGAGCCTGGCGTCCGGCGAGCGGTAGGTCCGCTCCGTCCCGTCGCACAGCGTGACCACCGCCCGGTGGGTACCGGGACGGTCGGGCTCGGCGTCCGTCACGACGTCGGCGACCTCGGCGGCGGCCACGAGCGGGGCGCCGACGAGCCAGCGGTGCAGCTGCGCCGCCGAGTCGGCGCGCCGCCACCGGGGAGCTCCCGGCGCTACCTGGAGGCGCTGCCCGGCGGCCCTCTCGGCCCGCGCCTGCGCGGCGTCGGCAGAGGTCTGGCGGACGTTGCGGAACTGCGCCCTGGTCGCGAGGTAGCCGCCGTAGAGCAGCGCACCGAGCGAGCCCAGGGAGCTCACGACGACGGTCCACGTCGGTGCTCCCAGACCGTCGAGGGCGCGACCCACGAGGAACGCCCCGAGGAAGACCCCGGACGCGGTCAGCGCGCCACGCAGGTTGCCGCGGGTGTCGGACAGCGACCGGGCGAGGCCGGGGAGCTCGACCCAGCCGTCGTCGAAGACCTGCAGCCGGCGCCACGTGCCGGGAGCCACCTCGGCCGACACCCATCCTCGTCTGGCCACGTCAGCCCCACGCCCTCGTCGTCACCCGCGCGCCCTACCCCAGCGACCCGGCCGCCACACGTGCGACCTCGGCGATCAGCGCCGCCGTGGCCGGGACGGCGTCGGCCCCGGGGCGGAGGGCGAGGCCGACGTGACGCCGTCCGAGCGAGGTCATCGGCACGACCCGCACGTCGGGATGGCGGTACGCCGCCAGCGCCGACTCGGGTAGGACGGTGACGCCCAGCCCGCGGGCCACGAGGTTCTGCACCACGACGTAGTCGTCGGTGGTGTGCCGGATCGACGGGGTGAAGCCGGCATCCTCGCAGCAGGCGACCAGGTGGGTGCGGCAGCGGACGCAGCCGCCGATCCAGTCGTCGTCGGCCAGCGCCGCCAGCCCCCGCCGACCCGGGCCGCGGCGACCGGGCGGGACGACGAGGTGGACCGGCTCGTCCAGCAGCCGGCGCCAGACGAGGGTGCCGAGCCCCTCGGGCGGGCCGTCGTAGCCGAAGACCAGGGCCAGGTCGGCGTCACCGGCCGCGACGGCGGCCAGCGCCTCGGGCGGCTCGGCCTCGTCGAGGCCCACCTCGACCTCGGGGTGGGTCGCGGCCAGGGCGCCGA
>CALRVO020000203.1:0-7033 GCA_943371595.1 Sphingomonas paucimobilis | reverse complement strand
GATCGTCGTCAGCTCGTCAGCCAGGGCCTCCATGTGACGCCGGATGGCCGCCTCGGCCAGGCCGAGGCTCTCGCGGGGCACGTCGACGTCGAGCAGGCCGAGGCCGACCGAGAGGTAGGGCATCACCCGCCACCCCTCGTCGGTCTGCTCGATCGAGCCCAGGCTCGCCAGCAGCTCGAGATCGGTGTCGGTCAGCGTGCGCCCCGCCCGCTCCTCGAGGGCTGCCCGCGACAGCACCTCGGGCGGCTCGGAGGTCCACGACGTGAGCATCGCCCGCTGCAGGGCGAGCTCCTCGACGCTGGCGTCGGCCGGGATCGAGCCGAGCACGCGCTCGGCGGCCTGGAGGGTGAACCCGTGGTCCTGCAGGGCCCGCACCAGCTCGAGCCGCGCGCGGTGCACCGGCCCGTAGTAGGCGACGCGACCGATCCGCTCCGGGGGCGGGACCAGTCCCAGGCTCGCGTAGTAGCGCGTGGTGCGCACCGTCGTGCCGACGACGGCGGCCAGCTCGTCGATCGTCAGCTGATCCTGGCCAGGTGCTGCGCTCATGAGGATGACAGTAGTACTGTCACATCAGAATTGGCACACCAGCACTGGCGACTCCTGGAGGACAACGATGCCCGAGACCCCGTCGATCTACGAGCAGGAGCACGAGGACTTCCGGTCCACCGTGCGCTCTTTCCTGGAGAAGGAGGTCGTCCCGCACCACGACCAGTGGGAGAAGGACGGCCAGGTCAGCCGCGAGGTGTGGCGCAAGGCCGGCGAGATGGGTCTGCTCTGCTTCGACGCCGACGAGGAGTACGGCGGCGCCGGCATCCACGACTTCCGCTACAACGCGGTCGTCGCCGAGGAGATCAGCAAGGTCGGGGCCAGCGGGCTCGGCTTCCCGGTCCACACCGACATCATCGTCCCCTACATCAGCTCCCTGGGCACCGCCGAGCAGAAGCAGCGCTGGCTCCCGGGCCTGGTCAGCGGCGAGCTGATCAGCTCGATCGCGATGACCGAGCCGGGTGCGGGCTCCGACCTGCAGGGCATCCGCACGAGTGCGATCGACAAGGGCGACCACTACGTCCTCAACGGGTCCAAGACGTTCATCTCCAACGGCATCATGAGCGACCTGGTGATCGTGGTGTGCCGCACCGACCCCGACGCCGGCCACCAGGGCATCAGCCTGGTCGTCGTCGAGCGCGGCATGGCCGGCTTCGAGCGCGGCCGCAACCTCGACAAGATGGGCATGAAGGCCCAGGACACCGCCGAGCTGTTCTTCGACAACGTGATGGTGCCCAAGGAGAACCTCCTCGGCGAGGAGGGCCAGGGCTTCATCTACCTGATGCAGAACCTGCCCCAGGAGCGCATCTCGATCGCCGCCATCGCGGTGGCCGCCATGGAGCACGTCATGGCCTTGTGCCTCGACTACGCCAAGGAGCGCCAGGCCTTCGGCAAGCCGATCGGCGCCTTCCAGCACAACCGCTTCATGCTGGCCGAGATGGCCACCGAGGTCTACATCGCCCGGCTCTTCGTCAACGACTGCATCATGAAGCTCAACAAGGGCGAGGTCGACCCGAGCCTGGCGTCGATGGCCAAGTGGTGGACCACCGAGCTGCAGAAGAAGTTCGTCGACCAGGGCGTCCAGCTGCACGGCGGCTACGGCTACATGTCGGAGTACCCCATCTCCAAGGCCTACGTCGACTCGCGGATCCAGACGATCTACGGCGGCACGACCGAGATCATGAAGGAGATCATCGGCCGCATGCTGGGCGTCTGATCGACCTCGTCGCAGAACCAGCTCCTCGATCCGCCCGCCCGCAACGCCTGGGACCGCTGCCGCGACCTGGGCGTGCGGGCGGTCCGGATCGGGGGTTGGCTGGACCGCTCCGTACGCCCTGTGGCCGGGTTGCAGTGTGGGGCCCGGGCGCCGTGCCCGCTTTCGCCTCGCCACACGTGCCCGGTTGCGCTTCCGGGTCGGAGCAGGCTGGTTCGGCGACCGGAAACCTTTTGTCGGGGTCGCGCGTTGGCCAGACTGTGTGACCTCGGCCACTTCACGCCCGTCCTTGCCGCACCCCAGGAGAGACATGCCCGACCACGTTGACGTCCTGTCCGAACGAGCCCGCGTCCAGGCCCTGGTCGAGGGCCGTACGCTGCCGGCCGCCCTGGCCGACACCGTCGCCTCCGCCGGTGACCACCCGGCGTACTCCGACAAGCACGACGTGCCCGAGGGCGAGTCGTGGCGCACGCTGACGTGGGCGCAGACGCGCGACCTGGCCCTCGACCTGGCCGGCGCCCTGCTCGAGCGGAGTGTGCTGCCCGGCGACACCGTCGCGATCATGGCCACCAACCGCATCGAGCACTTCGTGGCCGACATCGGCGCCGTGCACGCCGCGGCCACGCCGATGTCGATCTACAACACCCTGTCCCCCGAGCAGGTGGCCTACGTCGCCGGTGAGTCGCAGCCCAAGGTCGCGGTGCTCGAGAGCGCCGACCACCTGGCGCGGTGGCAGAAGGCCCTGGCCGAGACCCCCAGCGTCACCACGGTCGTGCTGATCGACGCCGAGGCGCCCGCGGACGACGCCGGCGACGCGCGCTTCACCACCTGGGCCGACTTCGTGGCCGCCGGCGCGGCCTACCGCGCCGCGCACGAGGCCGAGGTCGCCGCCCGCGCCGGCGAGGTGACCCCCGAGTCACCGGCCACGATCCTCTACACCTCCGGCACGACCGGCAACCCCAAGGGCGTCGTGCTGACCCACCACAACGTCCTCTACGAGGCCCAGTCGACCCTCGAGGCCGCCGGGCTGCACGAGCCGCAGGTCGGCGTCAGCTACCTCCCGCTGGCCCACATCGCCGAGCGGGTGCTCGGCCTCTACGGCCCGCAGATCCAGGGCAGCCACATGCACGCGATCGGCGACCCGTCCCAGCTGCTCGCCACCCTGGGCGAGGTGCACCCGACGGCGTTCTTCGGCGTCCCGCGGGTGTGGGAGAAGATCAAGACCGGTATCTCCGCCAAGCTCGCCGCCGACCCCGACCCGGCCAACCGCAAGATGGTCGAGGACGCCATGGCCGCCGGCCTGGCCTGGGTCTCGGCCCAGGAGGTCGGCGGGGTGATGACGCCCGAGATCGAGCAGGCGTACGCCGAGGCGGAGGGCGCGATCCTCGGCTTCCTCAAGCTGCTCCTCGGCCTCGACCAGGTCACCTGGGCCGGCTCGGCCGCAGCGCCCATGCCGATCGAGGTCGCGCGCTTCATGGCCGGCCTCGGGCTCAAGGTCTTCGACGTCTACGGAATGACCGAGACCTGCGGCGCCATCACCGCCAACGGCCCGGCAGCCTTCCGCCTCGGCACGGTCGGGCGCCCCACCCCCGGCATGGAGGTCAAGCTCGGCGACGACGGCGAGGTGCTCGTGCGCGGCCCCGTCGTCACTCCCGGCTACCACCGCCAGCCCGAGGCGACCGCGGCGCTCATCGACGAGGACGGCTGGGTCCACACCGGCGACATCGGCACCCTCGACGACGACGGCTTCTTCGCCATCGTCGACCGCAAGAAGGAGCTGATCATCACCTCCGCGGGCAAGAACATCGCGCCGTCCAACCTCGAGAACTACCTCAAGGAGTCCCCGATCATCGGCCACGCCATGGCCGTGGGCGACGGACGCCCCTACGTCGTGGCCATCCTGACCCTCGACGGCGAGGTGGCCCCGGTGATCGCGACGTCGATGGGCCTGGAGTTCAAGGACCTGGCCGAGCTGGCCCAGCACCCGCAGATCCTCGCCATGGCCCAGGCCGCCGTCGACGCCGCCAACGAGCGGCTCTCGCGCCCCGAGCAGGTCAAGGCCTTCGAGCTGCTGCCGACCGAGTGGACCGCCGAGTCCGAGGAGCTGACCCCGACGCTCAAGCTCAAGCGGCGCGTGGTCAACACCAAGTACTCCGACGTGCTCGACCGGCTCTACGGCTGAGCGACCACCGATAGTCGTGGACCTTCTGCACCCGCCGTGCGAAACGTCCACGACTATCGGGGTCCCCGGGCGCTAGCGTCCTGCGCGTGAGTGACAGCGACAGCGACTACCTCCGGTTCAACCAGGCCCAGTGGGACGAGCGGGCGCCGGCGCACGCGGCGTCGCCCGACTACCGGCTCGACCGGTTCCGCGAGGACCCGGCGTACCTCTCCGACGTGGTGCGCTTCGACCTGCCCCGCCTGGGCAGCGTCGAGGGCCTGCGCGGCGTGCACCTGCAGTGCCACATCGGCACCGACACCCTCTCGTTGGCCCGCCTGGGTGCGCGGATGACGGGCCTCGACTTCAGCGCGGCGTCGGTCGCGCAGGCCCGGGCGCTGGCCGCGTCGTGCGACGCCGACGTCGAGTTCGTCGAGTCCGACGTCTACGCCGCCGCCGACGTGCTGCCCGAGGGCGCCTTCGACCTCGTCTTCACCGGCATCGGTGCGCTGTGCTGGATCCCGTCGGTGGCGCGGTGGGCCGAGGTGGTCGCCCGGCTGCTCGCGCCGGGCGGTCGCCTCTTCCTGCGCGAGGGGCACCCGATGCTGTGGGCCCTCGGCGACCCGCGCCCCGACGGTCTGGTGACCGTCGAGCACCCCTACGTCGAGAGGGTCGAACCGACGGTGTGGGACGAGCCGGGCACCTACGTCGAGACCGACCACGAGTTCGAGCACACGGTCACCCACGAGTGGAACCACGGCCTGGGCCAGATCTTCACCGCGCTCACGGAGGCAGGCCTGCGGGTGACCTCGCTGGAGGAGCACGACAGCGCCCCGTGGAACCCGCTCGGCGACTACTGCGAGCCAGCCGAGCACGAGGGCGAGTTCCGGCTCCGGGACCGGCCCTGGCGGGTGCCGTTCACCTACACGCTGCAGGCCGTCAAGGCCGGCTGAGGTCCCTCAGCTCGTCGCGTACTCCTCGCGCAGCCGACCCTTGACCATCTTGCCGGTGGGGGTGCGGGGCAGCTCGTCGCGGAAGTGGATCTCGCGCGGCACCTTGAAGTGCGCGATGCGCTCGCGGGCGTACGTCGTCAGCTCGGCCGCGAGGGACTCGTCGCCCTCGACCCCGGGCGCGGGCTGCACGAAGGCGACGACCCGCTCCCCCATCTCGTCGTCGGGCACGCCGAGGACGGCGATGTCGAGCACCGCGGGGTGCAGGGAGAAGAGGTCCTCGATCTCCTGCGGGTAGATGTTGACGCCACCGCTGATGATCATGAACGCCGCACGGTCGGTGAGGTAGAGATAGCCCTCGTCGTCGAGGTAGCCGAGGTCGCCCACGGTGGTCCAGTTGGGGTGGTCGGGGTGCTGGGTGGAGGCGGTCTTGTCGGGGTCGTTGTGGTACTCGAACGACGCCCCCTCGAACTCCTCGCGCTCGAAGTAGATGGTGCCGACCGACCCGACGGGCACCTCGGCGCCGTCCTCGCCGCAGATGCGGGGCCGGCCGATCAGGGGCACCCCGACCGAGCCCGGGTGGGCCAGCCACTGGGCGCTGTCGATCATGGTGCCGCCGTTGGCCTCGGTGGAGGCGTAGTACTCGTTGATGATCGGCCCGAGCCACTCGATCATCCGGTGCTTGACCTCCACCGGGCACGGCGCGGCCGCGTGCACGACGCAGGTCAGCGAGGACACGTCGTACGACGCCCGCGTCGCCTCGTCGAGCTTGAGCAGGCGCACGAACATCGTCGGCACCATCTGGGTGTGGGTGACCCGGTGCTCCTGCACGGCGGTCAGGAAGGCCTCGGGCTCGAACTTCTCCATCATCACCAGGGTGCCGCCCAGGGCGTGGATGACGCCGCCGAAGCGCAGCGGCGCCGCGTGGTAGACCGGCGCCGGCGAGAGGTAGACCGTCGACTCGTCGAAGCCGTAGAGGGCCCCGAAGATCGACACGTACTTGTAGCCCGGCTCGTCGACCGCGTAGTCGGGCAGCGGGAGCTTGATCCCCTTGGGTCGGCCGGTCGTGCCCGAGGAGTAGAGCAGGTCGTCGCCGTGCGGCTGCGCCGGCAGCGGGGCAGCGCCCGCGTCGGCGAGCGCGGCCTCGTAGTCGGCGTACCCCTCGACGGGTCCGCCGTAGGCCAGCCGCTCGGCGACGTCGACGTCGAGCGCGGTGACCAGCGCGGCCTTGGCCGCCGACACCACCAGGGCCTTGGCCCCGCAGTCGCGCACGATGTAGGAGACCTCGTCGGGGCTGAGGTGGTGGTTGACGGCCGTGATGTAGAGCCCCGAGCGCAACGCGGCCCAGTAGACCTCGTAGGTCTCGGGTGTGTTGTCGCTGACGAGCGCCACCACGTCACCCGGCCTCAGACCCGAGGCGCGCAGCCGGTTGGCCAGGCGCAGGCTGCGGTCGTCGAGCTCGGCGTAGGTCAGGCTGCGACCGGAGCCGGCCATCACCAGGGCGGGCTTGTCGGGGTGGGTCTGGGCCCAGGTACCGGGATACATGTCACGACTCTGTCAGCCCACTCGTCAGGGGACCAGAGATGAGTTCGCATGCCGGCCCCGGTCTATCGGGGAAATCCCTGATGCGAACACTCACCACACCTGGAAGGGTGGCTCACATGCACCGTCAGATCGCTGGTCGGCTGACCGGCCGTGTCACCAAGTGGGTCGTCCTCGCGATCTCACTGGTCGCCATGGCGACCTGCGCCCCCTACTTCGAGAAGCTCGCCGACGTCCAGGACAACGACTCGACGTCCTGGCTGCCCGGCAACGCCGAGTCGACCCGCGCCTACGAGCTGCTGGCCGACTTCGGCGACCCCGAGGCGATCACCACGGCCGTGGTCTACGAGAAGCCCGCCGGGTTCGACGAGGCCGACGTCTCCGTCCTGCAGGAGCAGGCGACGCAGATCGCCGGCATCAAGGGCGTCATCGGGCAGGTCACGCCGCCGCGGCTCTCCGACGACCGGCAGGCGGCGGTCATCGAGGTGACCGTCAGCTACGGCGGCGACACCTACCTCGAGATGCCCAAGGCGGCCGACCAGATCCGTGAGATCGCCGAGTCCGGTCCCCAGGACGACGTCTACGTCGCCGGCTTCGGCGGCCTCGTGGCCGACCAGGCCGAGG
>CALRVO020000202.1:0-7039 GCA_943371595.1 Sphingomonas paucimobilis | reverse complement strand
GACGCGTCGGGTGGCCCCGGCCGTCCGGGCGCGTCGTGCGCCTGGTCGCGTGGTGCGTGGCCCTCAACCTGGCCGGACGCCTCCTGGTCGACGTCCTCGAGCTGCCGCTGCACCTCGACATGACCGGCACCGCGATCTCGGCGATCCTGCTCGGGCCCTGGTGGGGCGTCGTCGTCGGTCTGACCACCAACACCCTCGGGGTCGGTCTCAGCGGGCTGTCGTCGCTGTCGTTCGCGGTCGTCAACGTCACCGGCGCCCTCGTGTGGGGCTACGGCGTGCACCGCTTCGCGATGGGCCGCTCGATCCCCCGATTCCTGGCGCTCAACGCCCTGTGCGCCCTGGCGTGCTCGTGCGTCGCCGCGCCGATCCTGCTCGCCTACGGCGGCACGGTCGGTCACAGCCTCGACACCGTCCAGCCCAACCTGCTCGAGATCGCCAGGGTCTTCGTGGTGTCGGTGTTCGTGGCCAATCTGCTGATCTCGCTGGTCGACAAGACGATCAGCGGCTTCATCGCGCTCGCCGTGGTCGACGCTCGCCCGCACGAGCTGCCGCCGGGCCTGATGCCGACGACCCGCCGCTAGCGGCGCGTGCTCACTCCCACTCGATGGTGCCCGGCGGCTTGCTGGTGATGTCGATGGTGACCCGGTTGACCTCGGCCACCTCGTTGGTGATGCGCGTGGAGATGCGCTCCATCAGCTCGTAGGGCAGCCGCGCCCAGTCGGCGGTCATGGCGTCCTCGCTGGTGACCGGGCGCAGGACGACGGGGTGGCCGTAGGTGCGGCCGTCGCCCTGGACCCCCACCGAGCGCACGTCGGCCAGCAGCACGACCGGCATCTGCCAGATGTCGCGGTCGAGGCCGGCGCGGGTGAGCTCCTCGCGGGCGATGGCGTCGGCCTGGCGCAGCAGGTCGAGACGCTCGCGGGTGACCTCGCCGATGATCCGGATGCCGAGGCCGGGGCCGGGGAACGGCTGTCGCCAGACCATCGTCGAGGGCAGGCCGAGCTGCTCGCCGACGGCGCGCACCTCGTCCTTGAACAGGGTGCGCAACGGCTCGATGAGCTCGAAGTCGAGGTCGTCGGGCAGGCCGCCGACGTTGTGGTGGCTCTTGATGTTGGAGGCGCCCGCTCCCCCGCCCGACTCGACGACGTCGGGGTAGAGCGTGCCCTGCACGAGGTAGGCCGTCTCGGCGCCGGCGTCGAGGTCGCCGAAGACGCGCGCCTCGGCGGCCTCGAAGGTGCGGATGAACTCGCGCCCGATGATCTTGCGCTTCTCCTCGGGGTCGCGGACCCCCGCGAGCGCGTCGAGGAACTGGTCGGCGGCGTCGACGACGTCGAGGACGTCGAAGACCTCCTCGAAGTCGTGGCGGACCTGCTCGGTCTCGCCCTGGCGCATCATCCCGTGGTCGACGTAGACGCAGGTCAGACGGTCGCCGATCGCGCGCTGGACGATCGCGGCGGCGACGGCGGAGTCGACGCCGCCCGAGAGCGCGCAGATGGCCCGGCCCTCGCCGACCTGGGCGCGGATGTGCTCGACCTGCTCCTCGACGATGTTGAGCATCGTCCAGGTCTGCCGGCAGCCGGCGATGTCGTGGAGGAAGTGCTCGAGGACGGCCTGGCCGTGCTCGGTGTGGAGCACCTCGGGGTGCCACTGCACCCCGGCCATCCGGCGCTCGAGCGACTCGAAGGCGGCGACGGGGGTGCCGGCCGTGGCGGCCAGCACCTCGAAGCCGGACGGCGCGGCGACGACCGAGTCGCCGTGGGACATCCACACCGAGTGGGCGGCCGGCAGGTCGGCCAGCAGGGTGCCGGGGGCCGAGACCGAGACGGGGGTGCGGCCGTACTCGCGGGCCCCGGTCGCGGCGACCTCGCCGCCGAGGCCCTGGGCCATCAGCTGGAAGCCGTAGCACATGCCGAACACGGGCACGTCGGCCTCGAAGATCGAGGCGTCGACACCCGGCGCCCCCTCGGCGTACACCGAGGACGGGCCGCCGGACAGGATGATCGCCTTGGGGTTGCGGGCGAGCATCTCGGCGACCGGCACGTGGTGGGGCACGATCTCGGAGTAGACCCGCGCCTCGCGCACCCGGCGCGCGATCAGCTGGGCGTACTGGGCGCCGAAGTCGACCACCAGGACCAGGTCGTGCTCGGCGTTCGGCGTGGTGGGCGACGTGGGTGTCTCGGGCGCCGTCATGGCCGCACTGTATCGAGCACCGGCGGGTCCTAGACTCGCGGCCGTGCCTGCGCCCACGTTCTTGTGCATCGGCGTGCAGAAGGGCGGCACCACCTGGCTGGCCAAGGCGGTCGCACAGCACCCGCAGGTCGCGACCGGCCGGCGCAAGGAGCTGCAGTTCTTCAACCACCGCGAGGCCTACGCCCGGGGCCTGGACTGGTACGAGGCCCAGTTCCGCGCCCGTCCGCGCACCCGGGCGATCGGCGAGTTCACGCCCAACTACTGGTGGACCGTGGGCACGACGACCACCAACAACTACCTCGGCACCGCCGACCGCGTCGCCGACGCCTACCCCGACCTGCAGCTCGTCGTGTGCCTGCGGCACCCGGTCGACCGCGCGGTGAGCGCCTACTTCCACCACATGAAGGCCGGCCGCTTCCCGCCGTCGGTGGGGCTGCTCGAAGCCGTCGAGCGCTACCCCGACATCCGCGAGTTCGGCGACCACGGAACCCAGCTCGCGGCCTGGCGCGACCGGTTCGCGCCCGAGCGCTTCCTCTACCTGGTCTACGAGGACGACATCCGCCCCGACCGCGCCAAGCGCCCGACGCTGCGACGGGTCTTCGAGCACCTCGGCGTACGCCCCGGCTTCGAGCCCGTCGACCTCGACCTGGCCCGCAACGAGCGCGGCACCCACTTCGACCTGCGCCTGCGGCACGCCCCGCCCCGCACCCAGCGGCTCATGCGGGCCCTGCCCGCGCGGGCGCGCGACTGGTCGCGCTGGACGATCGAGGTGTCCGAGGCCGACCGCGCCGTCCTCGCCGAGCACTACCGCCCCGAGGTGGCCCGGCTCGAGGAGCTCGTGGGTCGCCGCATGCCCTGGGACCTCGGGCCGCCGAGGTAGCCGCTGATGTAACTGAGTGTTCATCGCACACCCAGGGCGGTAGAGCACCCGAGGTGTACGCCGAACGGTCAGTTACATGGGCGGCCCGCCGGATCGCGACACGTCACGCCGGAGCCGACCAGCAGAACGGCGCCCGGGCCACCGACCAGGCCCACCACGGTGCGCACGTCGGCGCAGGTCGCCCCCTGCGGGTCGGCGGCCGACACCCAGACCGGCGGCAGCAGCTACCAGGCGGAGTCGGCCGCGAACCGCGGGGCGGCCGGAGGCGACAAAAACAGCACAGCCCCGCCGGGGAGGGAGGGTGGCGGGGCTGTGCGCGTCCACGCGGATGTTGGACATCACACGGACTGTGAACCCGGCCCTTCGGGAGGGAGCATGTATCGCCGGGTTCGGTGGTTCAACGAGCCTGGTTCGGGCGGGTTACGCCCGATCCGAAAACTTTCTGCAAGAGCGTCGTACTGGTCTGGACCGGAGTCTCAGGAGACGCTGACGATCGGCAGCCGCAGGGCGCCGGTGGCCGTCGGCGGGACGGCCGGCTGGCGCGGGGCGACCGGGGTGATCCGCTCGTAGTCCGCACCCAGGGCCGGGCGCGGGTCCGCCTCGCCCTTGTTGGGCCACAGCGCCATCGCCCGCTCGGCCTGGGCGGTGATGGTGAGCGAGGGGTTGACGCCGAGGTTGGCCGAGATGGCCGAGCCGTCGGCGACGTGGAGGCCCGGGTGGCCGAAGACCCGCTGGTAGGGGTCGACGACCCCGGTCTCGGGCGAGGTGCCGATGGCGCAGCCGCCGATGAAGTGGGCGGTCAGCGGCATGTTGAACGGCTCACCGATGTTGCCGCCGGGGATGCCGCCCAGGACGCCCGCGATGCGGCGTACGGCGTCGTTGGCGGCGGGGATCCACGTCGGGTTGGGCGCGCCGTGGCCCTGCTTGGACGTCATCCGCCAGCCGAGCGGGCCCTTCTTGCCGTAGGTGGTGATCGAGTTGTCGAGGCTCTGCATCACCAGGGCGATCACGGTGCGCTCCGACCAGTGCTTGAGGTCGTAGAAGTCCAGGAGGCTGCTCTTCTGCTTCCACATCTCCTTGGCCCACTTGCGCACGCGCGGCACGTCGCCGTCACCGTCGGTGAGGACGGTCTGCAGCATCGCCATCGTGTTGAAGCCCTTGCCGTAGCGGCACGGCTCGATGTGGGTGTGCTCGTCGGGGTGGAAGCTGGAGGTGATCGCGACGCCGTAGGTGTAGTCGGTCGTGTCGCTCTTGGGTGCGATGGCGCCGAGGATCGACTCGGAGTTGGTGCGCGAGAGGAAGCCGAGCCGCTCCGAGAGACGCGGCAGGTGGCCCTCGTCCTTCATCCGGTGCAGGAGCTTCTGGGTGCCGAGCGCGGCGGCCGCCATGACGACGTGCTCGGCGGTGATGACGCGGGTGTTCTTGCCGGTGGCGCGCTTGGCCTTGGTGTACTTGACCCGGACGTCGTAGCCACCGCCCTCGCGGGGGTTGAGGCGGGTGACCGTGGTCAGCGGGAGGACCTTCGCGCCACGCTTCTCGGCGAGGTAGAGGTAGTTCTTGACCAGGGTGTTCTTGGCGTTGTGGCGGCAGCCCGACATGCACTCGCCGCAGTTGAGGCAGGCGTTGCGCGCCGGGCCCTCACCACCGAAGAAGGGGTCCTCGACCTGCTCGCCGGGCCGGGCCTCGGGGCCGCCGAAGAAGACACCGACCGGGGTGGGGTGGAAGGTCTCGCCCACGCCCATGTCGGTCGCGACCTTCTCCATCACGTCGTCGGCGGGGGTGCGCACGGGGTTGTCGACCACGCCCAGCATCCGCTTGGCCTGGTCGTAGTAGGGCGCGAGCTCGTCCTTCCAGTCGGTGATGCCGGACCACTGCGGGTCCTTGTAGAACTGGTCGAGCGGCTCGTAGAGGGTGTTGGCGTAGACCAGCGACCCGCCGCCCACGCCGGCACCGGCGACGATGAGGGTGTCGCGCAGCGCGTCGATGCGCTGGATGCCGTAGCAGCCGATCGCGGGGGCCCACAGGTAGCGCTTGAGGTCGAAGGTGCCCGAGGCGAAGTCCTTGTCCTCGAAGCGCGGGCCGGCCTCGACGACGCCGACCTTGTAGCCCTTCTCGGTGAGGCGGAGGGCGGCGACGGAGCCGCCGAACCCGGAGCCGATCACCAGGACGTCGAAGTCGTAGTCGGTCCCGGTCGTGGTCCGGTTGTCGGTCGTGTCGTTGTTCATGCGCGTCCCAGCTTCTTCATGAGTCGGAGGTTGGCGGTCATCACCTTGGCGTAGGTCTCGTCGGACATCCCGAGCATCGGTGCGAAGCGCACCAGCCGTTGGGTGCCGACGGACTGCGTCTCGGTGTAGCGGTGGATGCCCTCGCTGCCCTGGCGGCGTCCCATGCCCGACTCGCGCATGCCACCCATGGGCGAGTCGATGCTGGCGAACGTCGCCCCGAAGGCCTCGTTGACGTTGACGGTGCCGCACTTGATCTCACGGGCGATGGCCCGGGCGCGGTGGCCGTCCTGGCTGTAGATCGAGGCGTTGAGGCCGTAGTCGCCGTCGTTGGCCCGGGCCACGGCGTCGGCCTCGTCGTGGAAGCGGTAGAGCGAGACGACCGGGCCGAAGGTCTCGTGGCCGAAGCAGGTCATGTCGGGCGTGACGCCCTCGAGGATGGTCGGCTCGTAGTAGAACGGCCCCAGGTCGGGCCGTGCCTTGCCTCCGACGAGCACCCGGGCCCCCTTGGCGACCGCGTCGTCGACGTGGGCGACCACGGTGTCGAGCTGGTCCTGGCTGACCAGGGAGCCCATGTCGTTCTCCCAGGCGAGCGTGGCGCCGAGCGTCATCGCCTGGGTGCGGGCGACGAAGCGCTCGACGAACCGGTCGTAGACCTGGTCGGCGACGAACATCCGCTCGATCGAGACGCAGAGCTGGCCGGCGTTGGAGAACGACGCGCGGACGGCGCCCTCGGCGGCCTTCTCGAGGTCGGCGTCGCGCAGCACGAGCAGGGGGTTCTTGCCACCGAGCTCGAGCGAGCAGCCGATCAGCCGCTCGGCGCACTGCGCAGCGATGATCTTGCCGGTCGCGGTCGAGCCGGTGAAGCAGACATAGTCGGAACGGCTGATGATCGGGCCGCCGAGCTCACGCCCCGGGCCGGCGACGACCTGCCACAGGTCCTTGGGGAAGCCGGCCTCGTCGAGCAGACGAGCACCCAGCAGGGCGGTGAGCATCGTCTGGGCGTCGGGCTTGGTGACCACCGCGTTGCCGGCGAGCAGGGCCGGAAGACCGTCGCACAGCGCCATCGTGAAGGGGTAGTTCCACGGCGAGATGATGCCGACGACGCCCTTGGGCACGTGGTTGACCTCGACCCGCGTCAGACCGGGCACGACGCCGCTGCGGCGCTCGGTGTCGAGGTGACGGTGGGCGGTGCGCGCGTAGTAGCGGGCGGTGAGCGCGATGTGGAGCGGCTCGTCGAAGGCGTGCTTGCGGGCCTTGCCCGACTCGAGCACGATCAGGT
Source organism: Sphingomonas paucimobilis (assembly GCA_943371595.1). Taxonomy (GTDB): domain Bacteria; phylum Actinomycetota; class Actinomycetes; order Propionibacteriales; family Nocardioidaceae; genus Nocardioides. Next base: position 465 of record CALRVO020000202.1, on the reverse strand, counting down.
CGATGATCTCGTCCTGACGGTCGAGCACGAGGTCGTGCAGGCGCAGCAGCATCGCGGCCCGCTCGTCGAGCGGCACCCGCGCCCAGACCGCCTGCGCCCGCCGGGCCCGGGCGAACGCCTCGGCGACGTCGGCCTCGCTCGACTGCGGCACGTGCGCGAGCGGCGCCCCGTCGAGGGGGCTGGTCAGGGCCACGGTGCGGCCGGTCGTGGCGACCAGGCGCGCCGTCAGGCCCTCGACGTAGTCGGGCTCGAGGGCGTACGCCGCGGTGGGGTCGTGCTCGGGATCGCTCGGCCCCTCCACCAGTGGGCCACCTGCGGGTGTCGGGTTCTGGGGCGCGGTCATATACCGAGAGTATGTGACCCGCGTCTCCACGGCTACCGATCGGTCACTATGTGTCGCTTTACACACCGGCGAGCGGTGTCAAGCACGTCGTAGAGAGGGTGGACGACGCGGGACGCGCCCGC
>CALRVO020000201.1:0-7041 GCA_943371595.1 Sphingomonas paucimobilis | reverse complement strand
CGCGCGCCCGGCGGAACGCGGCGATCGCGTCGTGGCCGACCACGAGACCGTCGGCGTCCCCGCGCAGGGTCGCGTCGCCGGGCGCGAAGAGCCGGTCCAGGGCCTCGAGGTCGTCGGCTGCGAGGGCTCGCTCGTAGGCCCAGAACGCGTCCTCGAGCCCGTCGGGCCACTGCTGTGCTGCGGTCATGAGAAGTCACTCTTGCGGATCGTGGCGTGCACGCCCTTGACCAGGTCGACGACCTGGGAGATCCGGAAGTCGGTGGCGGCCGACAGGTAGGCGTAGGCCAGCGTCGGGTCCATGCCGAAGCGGGCCTGCAGCAGGGCGATCGCCGCGCGCACGCAGTCCTGCACCGCGACGTCGAGGTCGGCGTCGAGACCGGTCGGCACGAGGAGGTCGGTGGTCTCGGCGAGGGGGCCGGCCAGCTCGCCGAACCGGCGTACGGCGTCCTCGCGCGGCACCACGTCGAGGCGCAGGGTCGCGCGCAGGCTGGCCTCCATCGCCGTGAGCGCGACCTCGCCGTCGCCCTGGGCGAAGTGCGGGTCGCCGACGTAGGCGAGCGCGCCGTCGACCTGCACCGGCAGGTAGAGCGTGGCGCCGGCGGTGAGCAGGGCGAGGTCGAGGTTGCCGCCGTGGGCGCCCGGCGGCACCGAGTGGGGCCGCACGTCCCCGGCAACCGCGACACCCATGACGCCGAGGAACGGGGCGAGCGGGAAGTGCACGGTGGGCGTCGCCCCGGGGACCAGCGGCAGGAGCCCCTCGGTGCCGTCGTCGCTGACGGCGGCGAAGACGCTGACCACCTCGCCGGACAGGGGGTACTCCCCCGGCAGCGCGCCCCGGCCGTGGCGGTTGGAGATCACGCCGTAGGGCACGCGGGGCAGCGTCTCGACGACGGTGATCGCCAGCAGGTCACCGACCCGTGCGCCCTCGACCGCGACCGGGCGGGAGACGACGTGCGGACCGTCGAGGCCGGCGGTGCGCCCGAGGTCGCGAGGGTCGGACGCCGCGAGGGCGACGGCGTCGTCGAGCACCTCGGTGACCCCGTGGGACCCGAAGAACGCGCGCGGGTCACGGCCCTGGTCCTCCAGGATCCCCTCGTGGCTGAGGGTGTCGACGGTGATCTCGGTGCCGGCGGCCACGGTCAGCACCGGCGCGTCGCCTGCGCAGGGCAGCCGACCCCACAGCACCGTCTCGGGCCCGCTGGGCAGGTAGGTCGCCGCCCGGACGGGCCCGGCCCCGGGCTGCAGCACGCTCACCCGGGCGACCCTAGGGAACATCTGTTTCAGCCGTGTTAGGTCGCGGGGACGCGAGTGCCGGGACCTGTGTCCCGGGACCTCGGGCCGTCCGTCGCTCGACGAGGTCACCGACCCACGGCGAGGATGTCGCGGTGGAGACACGGCGGGGACGACGGCGGGGACGACGGTGAGCATCCCCGACTGGCTGCCCTCGGGGTCGTGGCTCGCGACGCTCGTCGTGGTGCTCGTGGCGCTCGCCGGGCTGAGCCTGCGGATCGCCGCGCTGGGCATCATCCCGGGCAACCGCAAGCCCTCGACCGGGATGGCGTGGCTGCTGCTGATCCTCCTCACCCCGTGGCTCGGCCTCGTGGCGTTCCTGTTCTTCGGCAGCACCCAGGTGGGCGCGCGTCGCCGCGAGCGGCAGGCGGAGATCAACGCCGCGATCACCGCGCGCGCCCGGACCCTGCCGACCCCCGACCTCGGCCCCGACGCCCCGGCGTACCTGCCGTCGGTGGTGGCGCTCAACGACCGTCTCGGCGCCCTGCCGCTGATGGACGGCAACCGTGTCGACCTGCTGCCGGACTACGCCGGGTCGGTCGCCGCGATGACGGCGGCGGTCGAGACGGCCGAGCGCTACGTCAACGTCGAGTTCTACATCGCCGCGTGGGACGAGGTGACCGCGCCCTTCTTCGAGGCCCTGGTCGCGGCCACCGCGCGCGGCGTGACCGTGCGGTTCCTCTTCGACCACCTCGGGTCACGCCGGGTCCCCGGCTACCGCGACCTGCTCGACCGGCTCGCGGCGACCGAGATCGCCTGGCACCCGATGCTGCCGGTGCGGCCCTTCCGCGGCCGGTTCCGGCGTCCCGACCTGCGCAACCACCGCAAGCTCGTCGTCGTCGACGGCCACACCGGCTTCACGGGCTCGCAGAACCTGGTCGAGCCCGGCTACCACAAGCCGGACGGGGCCGACCGTCGCGAGTGGGTCGAGCTCGTCGTCCGGGTCGAGGGCCCGGTCGTGGCCGGGCTCGACACCGTCTTCGCCACCGACTGGAACGCCGAGACCGACGAGGTGCTCGCCATCACCATCGCGCCGCCGGTCGCCCCGCCGCCGACGGGGGTGAGCTGTCAGGTGGTGCCGTCGGGGCCCGGCTTCGTCACCGAGAACAACCTGCGCCTGTTCACCACCCTGATCTACGGCGCCACCCGCCGGATCTCGCTGACCAGTCCCTACTTCGTCCCCGACGAGTCGTTGCTGTACGCCGTCACCACGGCGGCCCAGCGCGGGATCGACGTCGAGCTGTTCGTGTGCGAGGAGGCCGACCAGCTCATGGTCGGTCACGCCCAGGCCTCCTACTACCGCGCGCTGCTGGAGGCGGGGGTGCGGATCCACCTCTATCCCGCGCCGGCGGTGCTGCACGCCAAGCACTTCACCATCGACGACGACGTCGCCGTCATCGGCTCCAGCAACATGGACCTGCGCTCGTTCGCACTCAACTACGAGATCTCGCTGATGCTGCTCGGCGCCCCCCTCGTGGGCCGGTTGCGCGAGGTCGAGGACACCTACCGGGCGCTGTCGCGCGAGCTGACCGCCGAGGAGTGGGCCGGACGGTCGCGACGCGACCGCTACCTCGACAACGTCATGCGGCTCACGGCTGCTCTGCAGTGACCGGCCGCAGCGACGCCTCCCGCACCAGGGCCAGGCGCTCGCGGCGCGCCGCGGTGAGGGTGAGCAACGCCAGCAGCCCCCACGACCCCAGCACCGCCACGGGTCGCAGGCCGGCACCACCACCGAAGAAGACGTCCTGACGCACCAGCGACAGCGCCGAGCCCGGCACCGTGCAGGGGAAGAGCTCCGACCACGGCCACGGGAGCGTGCCGGCGTCGGTCGCGAGGAGCAGCGGGGAGGCGGCGCACAGGGCCAGGGAGACCGCGGCCGCGAGCCCGGCCAGCCCGAACAACGCCTCGGACCCCAGGACCAGCAGGGCCGTCGCCGCCACGGTGACCGCACCGACCACGGTCGAGCGCAGCACGTCGAGGTCGCAGGTCAGGCTGGTGGCCAGCGACACCGCGAGACCGAGCACGACGCTGCTCGCCGTCAGGGCCGCCGTACGACGGAAGGCGCCGCGCCACGTCGACGACAGCGGGCCGCGCCACCCCGACAGCCCGACGGCCAGGGCGACGCCGGCCACGACCCAGCCGAGCACCATCGCGTACGGCGTCCCGCGCCACGCGTCGGCGCTGCGCACCGGCGTGACCGGTCGGACGACCAGGGAGCGTCCGTAGGACCGGCTGATCGCTGCCAGGCGCACCTGCACCTCGGCGACCAGGGCCGGGGAGAGCGTCGATGACACCAGCAGCGTGTCGTGGTCCTCGCGGAAGTCGATGGCCACGGTGGCGGCGAGCAGCCCCCGACGCACGGGGTCGGCCGGGTCGGAGTCCTCGCTCAGCACGACGCCGTCGAACGGGTGCCCCGGGAGGGCGTCACCCCGCTCGACCACGCTCTGCGAGACCAGGACCGGACCGACGACGCCGACCTCGAGGTCGCGGGGCTCGGTGCCGACCCGCGCCACCTGGAGTGCGAGCATGAGCGGGGCGAGGACCAGGACCGCGACCAGCGGCACCAGGACGAGCACCGCCCGCCGCCGACCCAGGCGGTTCCGGGCTCCGGGCGCGGGCCCGGAGGCGGCGGTCCGGGCGCGCAGGGTCATGGCGGTCGAGGCTAGTCGGAGGGAGGGCCGGAGGGTGGGCCGGAGGGTGGGTGTGGGCGGTCACTGGCGCTGGCGCGTCGCGGGCACGGTGGCCCCGGCCGCCGCGGCCCTGCTGCTGATGGCCGTGACGCTGCCCGACGGTCCCGGCGCGAGCGTGGCCCCGCGGATGGCGGGGGCGAGCGAGACCCGGTGCCTGCCGACCGGAGGGCTCGACACGGTGGCCGAGCTCGACGCGTTCGCCAGCGAGGTGCGCGGCAACCCGGAGTTCCAGGGCGGCGACGTCGGCGCGAGCGCCGAGCTGCAGGACGGCCGCCAGCTCTTCGTGTTCGGCGACACCCTGCGCAGCGAGTCGTTCGACGGCCAGACCTTCGTGCACAACTCGATGCTCGTCTTCAGCCCCTCGTGCGCCCAGGCGGTGCTGCCGGCCGACCACGGGGCGATCGTCCCCGACCGGGCGGACGGCGTCGGGTACTGGCCGATGTCGGTGGCCCTGGTCGAGCACCCCGGCTACGACCTCGTCGGCGTCACCACGCAACGGATCCGCGACAACGGGGACCCGACCGCAGGTGTCTTCGCGTTCGACCAGCTCGGTCCGGCCGTCGCGATCTTCGTCGTCCCCCGTGGCGGCACCCCGCAGCTGATCGCCCAGCGCGACCTCGGCCCCGACCTCGTCGACACCAGCCGGCCGGTCTGGGGCGCCGCGACGGCCGTCGTCGGCGACGAGGTCTACCTCTACGGCACCGCTCGACCCGACACCGACGGCGTGTTCGGCTTCTCGCTGCAGGTGGCGCGCGTCGGGATCGACGACCTGCTCGACCCGTCGGCGTGGCGCTACTGGGACGGCACCGACTGGCAGCGCGACCCCGACCGCGCCGCCGAGCTGGTGCCCGCCCAGGGTGGTGTCTCGCAGACCCTGAGCGTCTTCGAGCAGGACGGCGGCTGGTACGCCGTCAGCAAGCGCGACGAGGTGCTCGGCAGCGACCTCACGGTCTGGACGGCCCCCGGCCCCACCGGTCCGTTCACGCCGAGCCCCGCCCTCGCCCAGATCCCGTCGGACGCGGCGACCGGGACGCTGCGCTACCTGCCGCTGGCCCACCCCGACCTGCTCCCCCGGCCCGGCACCGTGGTGATCTCCTACAGCCAGAACGACACCGACGTCGACGAGGTGCTGGCCGACCCCCGGCTCTACCGGCCCCGGTTCCTGCGGATCCGCCTGCCGGACCCGCCCGACCCGTAGGTCCGGGCGGGTCCGGGCGGGTCCGGGCGGGTCCGGGCGGGTCAGGAGTCGAGCAGCGCGTTCATCCGGTCGATCTCGGCCTGCTGGGAGGCCACGATCGACTCGGCCAGAGAGATCGCCCCGTGGAACCGGCCGTCCTCGATCTCCGCGCGGGCCATCTCGACGGCCCCGGTGTGGTGCTCGACCATCATCGACAGCCACCGGTCCTGGAACTCGGCGTCCGTCGACTCCTCGAGCTCGGTCATCTGCTGGTCGCTCATCATCCCGGGCATGGCGCCCCCGTCGGCCCCGTCCATGCCGTCCATCCCGCCCGCGTCTCCCGAGTCGTCGTCGGAGTGGTCGTCGGAGTGGCCGTCGGCGTGGCCGGCGTTGGCGTGGTCGAGCGACGTCTCGGGGACGTCCACGCCCCAGTCGGTCAGCCAGTCGACCATCTGCTCTACCTCGGGCGACTGCGCGGCGCGGATCTCCTCGGCCAGGGCGGCGACCTCGGGGTCGAGGGGGCGTCCCTGGGTCAGGGTGACCATCTCGATGGCCTGGGCGTGGTGCGGGACCATGTCGGTCGCGAACGCGACGTCGGCGTCGTTGAAGACGTCGCCGTTGCTCGCAGTCTGCGCGGCGCCGGGCTCGGCCGAGGAGTCGTCGTCGCTGTCGCCGCAGGCGACGAGGGTCAGCGAGAGCGACAGGGTCAGGCCTGCGAGCGCGGCCCTGGGGGCGCGGGCCCGTCGCGAGCGCGGGGCCGTGGACGTACGGGTGGTGAGGTGCGTGGTCATGTCAGGGGCTCCTTCGTGCGTGCCGCCGGTGGCGGCGGTGAGGTGGGCAGCGGTGCGAGGGGCTCGTCCTGGTCGGAGAGCCCCTGCCCGTCAGCACCTCTGGATCGACAGCGCGAGGAGATCAGGAGGATCCGGGGCCCGGGCCCGGGCGATCACGGCGACGCAGCGGCGGACGACGAGGTCCGACCAGGGCCGCGCCGGCCAGGCTCCACCTCGGACCAGCAGCAGGACCAGTCCCCCGGCCAGCACCGCCAGGCACAGCCCCATGGCCGACTCCGCGAGCGGGCCGACCACGGCGACCGGCCCGGCGACCGGTCCGGCGACGGTCGGCTCGGTCGGCCGGGTGTGGTCGTCGTGGGCGTGTCCCGCCGCCGGGTCGGGGCCTTGGGGCGACCCGGACATCGACCCGGTCATCGACCCGTGACTGGTGCCGTGGTCGGCCAGGCCGTGCATGGCGAACAACCCGGCCAGGGCCGCGAGCAGCACGAGGGTCCGGGCCGCCGGCGCGACGAGCGCCGTCACGGCCCGGCTGCCGGTCCGGCACCCGTGCTCACGGGAACGAGCGTAGAGGGGCAGAGCCACACCCACCCACCCCAAGGTCCTGCGCGGAGCGACCTTCGCCCCTGGCGAGGACCCCGGGGGCGGGGTCGACTGGGGCGGACCGAGGAACGGTCCACCACCACGAGGAGCCGACCATGACGTCCACCCCGCCCCGGGCCCCCCGGGCCGCCCACCACGACGGGCTGCTCCGCGAGCTCACCGAGTCGGAGTGCTGGGCGCACCTGTCGGCCCACCACCTGGGCCACATCGCCTACGTCGTCGAGGGTGGTCCCACGATCCTGCCGTTCAACTACCTCGCCCACGACGGCCTGCTCTGGCTGCGCACCGCCTCCTACAGCGAGCTGGCCCTGCACCTGCCCGGCCAGCGTGCCGCGTTCGCCGTCGACCACGTCGACGAGCACACCCGCACCGGGTGGAGCGTCCTGGTGCGGGGACGCGCGGACCACGTCGTGGGTGAGCACCCCGTGGTGCCGAGCGGGGCTCCCGACCCGACCCCGTGGCCCGAGGGCCCCCGGCGGATGGTGTTCTGCCT
>CALRVO020000200.1:0-7059 GCA_943371595.1 Sphingomonas paucimobilis | reverse complement strand
CGTGGTGCCGCTGCGGGCGGTCGGCTGACGCCGCGGCTGCTCAGGTGGGGCCGAGGAGGCCGGCGAGCAGGAGCACCACCGCGGACAGCTCGGTCTTGTCGGCCACCACCACGTCGAGACGGGCGGCCTCGGTACGGTCGATGGTACCGCTCCACCCGGTGCACAGCACCAGCGGCAGGGTGAGGCCGCGGAGCCTCGCCTCGTGCGCGACCTCCATGCCCAGCACCGGGGGCATCTGCTGGTCGAGGATCGCTGCGTCGACGTCGACGTCGGCCTCGGTGAGCAGGGCGAGGGCCTCCTCGCCGTGGCACGCCGTGACCACCGACCACCCCCGTCGGGTCATCATCGTCGACAGGACCAGCCGGATGTCAGGGTCGTCGTCGGCCAGCAGGATCCGCACGTCAGTGCTCCTCGGGTCGGGCGGCGGGCAGGTGGAGTGCGAAGGTGGCGCCAGCGGCCGAGGTCTGCTCCAGGACGAGGTCGCCGCCCTGCGCACGGGCCGCCTCGCGCGAGACGAACAGTCCGAGCCCGTGGGACCCCGGTCGTCCGATCCCGGCGAACGGGTCGAACAGCGACGCCGCCACCTGCGGATCCACACCGGGGCCGTCGTCGCGGACGCGCACCACCACCTCGGGCCCGGTGGCGCGCACCTCGACCGCGACGTGGGTCGCGGCTCGGCGGGCGTTGTCGACCAGGTTGTGCACCGCAGCCTCGGTGCGCAGCGCGTCGCAGACGGCCCAGGCCGGCGCTGCGGCGAGCGTCAGCTCGACGCCGGGTCGGTCAGCGGCCACCTCGCGCAGCAGCTCGGCGACGTCGACGACCGAGACTGTGATCGGCAGCCCCTCGTCGACCGACAGTCGTGACCAGTCGAGGAAGCGCAGCACCAGCCGCCGCAGGTGCGCGACCCGGGGCTCGGCCCGCGCGAGCAGGTCGCGCCGGGTCTCCTCGGGGACCTGCGGGTCGGACGCGAGCTCGAGCGCGGCTCCGACGATCGCGAGGGGGGTCTGCATGTCGTGGCTGACCCCGGCCAGGATCAGCGTCCGGGCGTGGCGGCCCGCCTCCTGCGTGCGCAGGGCGGCCAGCTCGAGCGCCGTGCGACAGCGCACGAGGAGCTCCTCGGAGCCGAACGGCTTGACGACGTAGTCGTCGGCCAGCAGGCTCATCGCCTCGCTCGCGGCCTCGCTGCCGGTGCGGGCCGAGAGGACGACGACGGGCAGGCTGCTCAGGCGCGGGTCGGCGCGCACCCGTCGGACCAGGTCGTGGCCGTCGAGGCGCGGCATCATCACGTCGGTGACGACGAGGTCGACGTGGCGCCCGCTCGCGAGCAGCTCCCAGGCCGCCATCCCGTCGTCGGCGGTGACGACGTCCCCGAGCGGCGCGAGCGTCCGGGCGACCCGCCGCCGCAGCGCCGCGTGGTCGTCGACCACGAGCACCACCGGGCGGTGGCCGTGGGCCGCAGCGGTGGTCGGGTCCGGGTCGGCGGTCCCGTCGTCGGGGGCCGAGTGGCCGTCGGGATCGCCGGGGGATACCTCGAGGGGCACCAGCCCCTCGGCGATCGTGACGCCGCGTCGGGTGGGGGCGCGCGGACTGGCGGCCTGTGTCGACACCACCAACGGGACCGTGGCGGTGAAGGTCGAGCCCTCACCTGGGACCGAGTGCAGCGTCAGCGTCCCGCCCAGGGCCCGGGCCGCCTCGAGGGCCAGCGCCAGTCCCAGACCGCTGCCCTCGATGGTGCGCGCGTCGGGGGTCTGGGCCCGGTGGAACCGGTCGAAGACGAACGGCTGGTCCGCCGGCGCGATGCCGGGTCCGGTGTCCCGCACCTCCAGGACCAGGCGGCGACCGTCGGTGTCGGTGTCGGTGCGCAGGGTGACATCGACCTGCCCGGAGGCGGTGTACTTCAGGGCGTTGGCGACCAGGTTGACCAGGATCTTCTCCCACAGGTCGGCGTCGAGGTCGACCACCTCGACGTCGCTCGCCAGCCGGGCGACCAGGGCCAGCCCGGCGCGGTCGGCGGCGAGGCGGAAGGGGCGCAGGACGTCGCGGGTGAGGGCCAGGACGTCGGTGGGGCGCGGGTCGACCGCGAGCCCCACGGTTTCGGCCCGCGAGACGTCGAGCAGCGTCTCCACCATGCCGAGGAGCCGCTCGGCGCTGCGGTGCATGTCGTCGATCTCCTCGCGCTCGAGGGCGGTACGCCGACCGTTGACCACGTCCTCGAGCGGTCCGAGCACGAGGGTCAGGGGCGTACGGAGCTCGTGGCTGACCGTGGAGAGGAACGCGCTCCGGGCCGCGTCGAGGCGCGCCAGGGCGGCGAGACGGTCCGACTCCTCCTGACGGGCGTGGCCCAGGGCCAGGAGCTGCCCGGCCGTGCCGGACAGGAGGTCGAGGAACCGCAGGTGCTCCCCGTCCACGGGGCGCACCGGGTTGGGCTCGACCACGAGGGCCCCCACGACGGTGTCGCCGTCGCGCACCGGGCAGGCGACCCAGGTCGTGCGCCCGCCCTCGGGTCGGTCGACCGTCTCGACGACCTGGGTGCCCGTGGCCACCACCCGCTCGGCGAGGGCGCGTGCCGTCGTCCCGGACGTGCCCGGGCCTCCGAGGGTCTCGCCGGCCCCGCCGATGTCCTGCACCAGGGCCAGGTCGTCGTCGACGGACAGGAGGAGCGATGCTGCGACCAGCTCGTCGGTGGCCCCGGCGAGCACGGCGGCCAGCGTGGTCGTCGCCTGGTCGCGCGAGCGGATGCCGGTCGCGGCCGAGGCCAGCTCGTTGAGCAGCGCCATCCGTCGAGCGCCCACCACCTTCTGCGTGGTGACGCTGAGGACCGCGAGCACCCCGCCGGGCCCGTCGTCGTCCGGGACGTGGGAGTAGGAGAAGGTGAAGAACGTCTCCTCCGGACCGTGGCCCCGCTCGATGGTCAGCGGGAGGTCCTCCTCCCAGGTGGCGGCCCCGCCGGCGAGGACGGCACGCTGCAGCGGCCCGACGTCGTCCCAGACCTCGGCGAACTCGGTGGACAGGAGCCCGCCCAGGGCGGAGGGGTGCTTGGTGCCGAGGGTGGGGATGAAGGCGTCGTTGTAGACGATCACCAACGACGGTCCCCAGCTCAGGATCATCGGGTAGCGCGTGCGCAGCACGATGGCCACCGCCGTACGGAGACTGGCCGACCACGACCCGACCGGACCCAGCGGTGTCGCGGACCAGTCGAGCTCCCGGGCGCGTCGGGCCATCTCTCCGTCGCACGCGAAGACGCTGTCCCCCCCGAGGGCTGTCATCCCTCGATCATGACTCATCCGCGCGCGGCGCGCACCGGACCGCGGGACGGAAGTGGTCCAGGTGTGTCAGCGGGTCAGGTCGGCGGCCCCGAGCCGGGCCACCGCCTCGTCCAGCACGGCCTGCTTCTTGCAGAACGCCCAGCGCACCAGGTGGCGTCCCGGCCCACGGGGATCGTCGTGGAAGACCTGCGCGGGGATGGCGACCACGCCGGCGCGCTCGGGCAGGGCCAGGCAGAAGGCGAGGCCGTCGTCCCAGCCGAGGTCGCGCACGTCGGACGTCGCGAAGTAGGTGCCCTGCGGCGTCGAGGTCGGCAGACCGGCCGAGATCAGCCCGGCGACCAGGAGGTCGCGCTTGGCCTGCAGGTCGCGCGCGAGCGCGGCCGGCCAGTCGGGGTGCTCGGTCAGGGCGACGGCGGCCGCCGGCTGCAACGGGGCGCCGGAGGTGAACGTCAGCCACTGCTTGGCCGCGACGACCGCGGCGACGAGGTGGGCGGGTCCGGTCGCCCAGCCGATCTTCCAGCCGGTGAGCGAGTAGGACTTGCCGATGCTCGAGAGGCTCAGCGTGCGCTCGGCCATCCCGGGCAGGGTGGCGATCGGCACGTGCTCCGGGTCGCCGGGACCGTCGAAGACGAGGTGCTCGTAGACCTCGTCGGTGATGACGACCAGGTCGTGCTCGAGGGCCAGTGCCGCGACCGCCTCGACCTCGGGGCGGGTCAGCACGGTGCCGGTCGGGTTGTGCGGGCTGTTGAGCAGCACGAAGCGGGTGCGCGGGGTGACGGCGGCGCGCAGCTCGTCGAGGTCGACGCGGAAGTCGGGGGAGCGCAAGGTGACCGGACGGCGTACGCCACCGGCCATCTGCAGCATCGCGAGGTAGGAGTCGTAGTAGGGCTCCAGCACCACGACCTCGTCGCCGGGCTCGACCAGGCCGAGCAGGGCGGCGGCCACGGCCTCGGTGCACCCGGTGGTGACGGCGACCTGCGTGTCGGGGTCGAGGCCGAGGCCGTAGTGGCGCCGCTGGTGGTCGGCGATCGCGCGGCGCAGCGCAGGGACGCCGGTCCCGGGGGCGTACTGGTTGGCGCCGCCCTCGAGCGCGCGGACGGCCGCGGCCAGCACCTCGGGCGGTCCGTCCTCGTCGGGGAAGCCCTGGCCCAGGTTGACCGAGCCGGTGCGCACCGCCAGGGCGGACATCTCGGCGAAGATCGTCGGCGCGATGCCGTGCAGACGGGAGGCGAGCACCCTGGCAGGCTAGCCCGCATGACCACGACCGACGACTCGCTCGCCGCCGACATCGACGCCACGTGCCGCCTGCAGGGCGAGTTCACCCTCCGCTCCGGGCAGGTCTCCGACACCTACTTCGACAAGTACCTCTTCGAGGCCGACCCGCTCCTCCTCGGTCGCGTCGCGCGCGAGATGATCCAGCTCCTCCCGCACGACACCGACCTGCTCGGCGGGCTCGAGATGGGCGGCATCCCGATCGCCACCGTCGTCAGCGCCATCACCGGGACCCCGGCGCTGTTCGTGCGCAAGGAGGCCAAGACCTACGGCACCTGCAAGCTCGCCGAGGGGCCGTCGTACGACGGCAAGCGGGTCACGCTGGTCGAGGACGTCATCACCACCGGCGGCGCCGTGCGCGACGCGACGCGCGCGCTGCGCGACAGCGGCGCGATCGTCGAGGTCGTCGTCTGCGCGATCGACCGCTCACCGGCCGGCGAGAACCCCCTGGCCGACGTCGGCCTCGAGGTGCGCTCGGTGCTCACCCGCGCCGACCTCGACGCCGCAGCCGCCGCCCGCTGAGCGGCGACGCGACTCGGGCCGGCGCATGTAGCTGAGTGTTCACCGCACCTCCCGGGCGGCAGAGCGCCCAGGACGTCCCACGAACACTCAGCTACATCGGGGGGCCGCGCTCAGGCCTCGACGGTCCCGGGGACCTCGCCGGCCTTCGCGTCGGTCACGGTCTGGTCGTCCTCGTCCTCGTCGCAGCCGCCGAGGTCACGGCGGTGCTTGATGCCCTCGTAGAGCAGCGGGGCGACGGTGAAGATGGCGATCGCGATCGCGGCGTAGTCGATGTTCTCGCCGATCACCGGGAACGCGGCACCCAGGAAGTAGCCGATGAGGACGATGCTCATGACCCAGAGCACGGCCCCGATGAGGCTCCAGATGAAGAAGCGACGCCGCTGCATCTGGGTCACGCCGGCGACCACGGTGATGAAGGTGCGCACGAACGGCACGAAGCGTCCGATGACCAGGGCCTTGTTGCCGTGCTTCTCGAAGAAGGCGCTGGTGTTGTCGAAGTACTTGCGCTTGAGGAAGCGCCCGTCGCGCTCGTAGAGCGGCGGCCCGAGCTTGCGCCCGATCTCGTAGCCCACCACGTTGCCGAGGAAGGCCGCCAGCGTGAGCATCAGCAGGGCCATCACGAGCTCGACCGGCTCGTTGGAGACCCCGATCACCTCGATCTGCTGCCCGGCGATGAAGAGGCCGAGCGCGAAGAGCAGGGTGTCGCCGGGCAGGAACGGGAAGAAGAGCCCGCACTCGACGAAGACGATCGCCAGGCTGAGCCAGATGAATCCTGCGCCGTACTGGTCGAGCAGGTAGTTGGGGTCGAGCCACTTGATGCCGAGCAGCATCGGAGCCAGGTGGTCAGCAGCAACGGTCAGGCTCACGGGAGAACGGTACCTGCCGTAGGATCGCGGCCGTGCGGAGACCGACCCTGAGATGACCCCGGATCCCGCCCCCGACGGGCCCGGACCCGAGCCGCGAGCGCCGTACGACCCGATGCCGCACGGGCCGGCCGAGGTCGGGGTCGGACCCTGGGCCGGCCCCTGGCCGAGCGGCCCGGGCAGCGAGGTGTACGACGCGGCGCTGCTCGCCGACGGCGACCGCCGCAACGTCGTCGACCGCTACCGCTACTGGAGCCTCGAGGCGATCCGCGCCGACCTGGACACCCGCCGCCACGGGTTCCACGTCGCGATCGAGAACTGGCAGCACGACTTCAACATCGGCACGATCGTCCGCACGGCCAACGCGTTCCTGGCCGCCGAGGTGCACATCGTGGGCGAGCGTCGGTGGAACCGGCGCGGCGCGATGGTGACCGACCGCTACCAGCACCTGCGTCACCACCCGACGGTCACCGACCTCGCGGCCTACCTGGGCGGGCTCCCCGAGCCGACGCCGCTGTGGGGCATCGACAACCTGCCCGGCTCGCAGCACCTCGAGACGATGGAGGTGCCGCGGCGGATCTGCTTCCTCTTCGGCCAGGAGGGCCCGGGTCTGTCGGACGGTGCCCGGGAGGCCTGCGCCGGGACCTTCTCGATCGCGCAGTTCGGCTCGACCCGCTCGATCAACGCCGGCGCCGCCGCCGCGATCGCCATGCACGCCTGGGTCAGGGTGCACGCCGACCTCGGTGGCGACGACGCCTGGCGGGGTTGAGCGGGGTCGTGGTGGCCGATCCGCGGCCGGGTCAGCGACGGGTGCGGGCGTAGCAGACCAGCTGGCGCTCGCCACCCAGCTTCCAGCTCAGCTCGCTGGGGTAGGTGGCGTAGTAGGTGGGCGACCCGACGACGCGCGGGCAGCGACGTTGCGCGAGCCGGAAGAGGGCCTTGTTGCCGGGGTAGCGCTTGGCCGCGACCTTGAAGGAGCCGTCGGCGCGGTAGTTGTGGGCGCGAGCACAGGTCGTGACGGCGAACGAGCGCCGGGTCACCTGCAGGCAGCGCGCGACGTCGTCGGCGTGGGGCAGGTCGCCGAGCGCCGGAGTGCGGTCGGTCGGCAGGGCCACCAGGGATCCGCCGCCGAAGAG
>CALRVO020000199.1:0-7060 GCA_943371595.1 Sphingomonas paucimobilis | reverse complement strand
GAGGGCCCCGACGACTCCGGCGACTTTCCCAGGACCGGCAAGGACATGACCGCGGGGAGCCTCCTGGCGACCACCGTCCACCGCAATCCTCCGGGGACCGTACGGATCGACGGGTCCACCCCGGTGGTCGACCTCGACGAGCGCACCGTGGGCACCGTCGTCGGGCTCCGCCTCGCACCCGACCTCACCCTGGTCGGCGTGGTCGCGCGGCCGCACGGTCTGCAGCACGAGCTGCACCACGACCTCGTCGAGTACCCGGTCTCGCCCGGCCAGCACCCGGAGGTCGTCGAGAGCTGGATCCGTTTCCACGTGACCGGCGACGAGATCGCCCGCGTGCCCTTCCACCGGTGACCGTGCCCCGGTGTCGCGCCTGCCCTACCGTGGCTGGGTGCGTCGTCTCCTGGAGCTCGTGATCGTGCTCGTGCTCGGTCTGACCGGTCTGGCTCCCACGGCGGCCTCCGCGCGGGTGGAACCGCTGCCGAGCGGCACCGACGCCGACTACCAGCTGGGGGGCGCGGACGACGTGCCCGACAGCGTCGGCATCCTCGTCCGCGACCGCACCGCCCGTCCAGCCCGCGGGGTCTACAACGTCTGCTACGTCAACGGGTTCCAGACCCAGCCCGACCAGAAGCGCTTCTGGCGCCGGCACTGGGACTTCGTGCTGCGACAGCACGGCCGTGCCGTCGTCGACGACGCGTGGGGCGAGTGGCTGCTCGACCTGCGCACCCCGGCCAAGCGTCGGCGGCTCGCCGCGATCGTCGGTCGGTGGACCGACGGGTGCGCCGCCAAGGGTTTCCGGGCCGTCGAGTACGACAACCTCGACTCCTTCACCCGCTCCCGGGGGCTGCTCGACCGGGTCGACGCCCTCGCGTTCGCGCGGGTGCTGGTCCGCCGTCCCACGCCGCCGGGCTGGCGGCCGGCCAGAAGAACCTCGCGGGCTACGACGGCACGCGCGTCGGCTTCGACTTCGCCGTCGCCGAGTCGTGCGCGCAGTACGCCGAGTGCCACCGCTACGTGCGTCACTACGGCGACCAGGTGGTGATGGTCGAGTACCGCCGCATCGACTTCGACCGGGCCTGTGCGGCCTACGGTGCGACGCACCCGGTGGTGCTGCGCGACCTCGCCCTCCGACCCGCGGGCACCCCGGCGTTCTGCTGAGCGGCGAGGCGGACCGGCCCGGTCAGCTGAGCGCGTCCTCGGCGTCGGCCTCACCGGCGTCGGCCTCGATGGCAGCGACCAGTGCGGCGACCTGGTGGTCGCCGAGCTGGATGCCGGCCTCGTCGAGGCCCTTGCGGAGCTCGCGGTCGAGGGTGCCCTCCTCCGCGGTGTCCTGGTAGGAGGAGACGCGGTCGAGGACCGCCTGGATCGCGGTGACCTGGTCGGGGTCGATCGTGGAAGCCATGCTCCCTGTGTAGTCGAACCGGAGGGTCGTGCCGGACACCTGGCGGGGTGAGAGGCGGCGGTCCGTGGTCAGGCGGCGACCCGTCCGCGGTGCCAGCGGCTGACGTGGGCGAGGTACTCCGCGGGGTTCTCCATCATCAGGGCGTGGCGGCGCTCGTCGAGCACGTGACCCTGCCAATCGGTACGCCGGGCCAGCACCTGGCGCAGCACGCGCGCGGGCACCAGGGCGTCGGCGGTGCCGCCCAGGACGATCGTCGGGGCCCGGACCGCGTCGATGGCGCGCCAGACGCGGCGGGGGTCGACCCACGACGCGGTGATCGACCGTAGCGCCGAGAGCAGGGCTCGTCGGCGCTCGGCGTCGCCGTCCGGGTCGTCGGCGAACTCGCGCGCCATCAGGTCGAGCAGGTCGGGGTTGACCTCGTCGGGGGACCCGAAGATCAGCCCGAGCAACGCCCGCTTGCGTCGCTGGTCGAGCGCCTGGGGCACGGCGCCCAGGAGCCCCAGCGCGGCGGCCGAACCGGTCGACAAGGCGATCGGGCCGAGCCCGGCGATGGTGGCGCGGCTGGGCACGAGCAGGCGCAGCGGGAACGGTGGCGGCAGGGCGGGGGAGACCAGCACGAGCCCGTCGACCCGGTCGGGGTGGGCGGCGGCAACGAGCGTCGCGACCAGCCCGCCCATGGAGTTGCCGTGCAGGGAGAAGCGCGGCCAGCCCAGGGCGTCGGCCACAGCGACGACCAGGTCGGCGTACGCGTCGATGGTGAGGGGCTCGTCGGGCCGGGCCGGCGTGGCGCCGAAGCCCGGGAGGTCGATCGCGACGACCGGGCCGCGGTCGGCCAGGCCGCTCATCACCTCGACCCAGGTGACCGCGGAGCCCCCGAGCCCGTGCACGAGGAGCTGCGGCTCTCCGTCACCGGACCCGTGCCGGCCGGCGACGCGCAGCGCGCGGACCGTCCGGTCGCCGACCGTGATCTCGGTGTCGACGACGTCGGGCCAGGCGCTCCCGATCGGGCGCGGGGTGGAACGGGTCACGCCGCCAGGCCGTTGAGCACGTCGGTCATCTGCTTCTCGGTCTTGGTGCCGATGCGCTCGAAGAGGAGCTTGAGCAGCGGGTCGGCGAGCTTGCCGGCCCCCTTCGGCTCGATGACGGCCTCGTAGGTGATCTCGCTGCCGCCGCCCTTGGCCTGCACGGTGATCGTGTCGGTGCTCTGCGCGGAGTCGTTGACCCCGACGAAGACGAGGCGGCCGGGCGTGAGGGTCTCGAGGGTGTAGGTCAGCTCGGTGCTGACCCCGGCGATCTTGGACTCGTTGTGCCAGCGCGTCCCGACCCGGACCTCGCCGGGCGACTCCTGGGTGCAGCGCTCGGTGCCGGGGTCCCAGGCCTCGGCGTGGGAGAAGTCCTTGAGGTAGTCGACGACGGTCGCGGGGTCGGGGGTGACGAGGAACGTGCGGGAGACGGTGGCCATGAACTCGACGCTAGGGACGGCGTCGGACGCGCGGCTCACCCGCGCGGGCTCACCCGAGCGGGCCCCGCGGCCCCGTCCGGTCGGGCGCGGCTCAGCCTGCGGCCTGGCGGGCGCGGTAGGCGGCGACGGCGTTGCGGTTGCCGCAGGCCGTGGAGCAGAAGCGGCGCGAGCGGTTGCGTGAGAGGTCGAGCACGACGCCCTCGCAGTCGTCGTCGGCGCACACCCCGAGGCGGGACAGCTCGTCGGCGCGGATCACGTCGATCATCGCCATCGCCGTCTCGACGCGGATGCGGCTGGGCCAGGGGGCGTCGGGCGTCATGGCGTGCAGGTGCCAGTCGAAGTCGTCGTGGCGCACCAGCTGGGGCAGGGCGTGCTCCTCGGCCAGCATCCGGTTGACGATCGCGGCGGCGTCGTCGCGGCTCGCGGTGAGCAGCTCGCGCAGCTCGCCGCGCAGCGCCTGGACGGCCGCCAGCTCGGCGTCGTCCTCGTCGTGCCGACCGGTGTAGGAGAACTCGGTGAAGAACGCCGCCAGCTCGTCGGTCGTCGTCATCGTCTCGGGCTCGAGGGCGGAGTTGGCGAGCACCACCGCGGACTGCAGCGCCAGCTCGACGTCATGGGCGAATACCACGTTGACAGATTACTCCACGCTCCCTACTGTCATGAGCCATGACGACGTTGGCTCATGACGGTGTGCGCGTGGGTCGCCGCCGCGGTCCCACCTCCACGGGTCTCGCACTGGCGCTCACCTCGGCCGTCGCGTTCGGGCTGTCCGGGGCACTGGCCCGCCCCCTGCTCGACGCCGGCTGGAGCGCCGGGTCCGTGGTGCTGTGCCGGATCGGGCTCGGGGCCCTGGTCGTCGTCCCGTTCGGGGTCCGCGCCCTGCGCGGGCAGTGGCGACTGGTCCGCGACAACGCCGCGCTGATCGTCCTCTACGGCCTGCTCGCGGTCGCCGGGGCCCAGTTCGCCTACTTCTCCGCCGTCTCGCGCATGCAGGTCGGTCCGGCGCTGCTGATCGAGTACACCGCGCCGGCGGCCGTCGTCGTGTGGTTCTGGTTGCGCCACGGCCAGCGTCCCGGCGCCATCACCCTGGCCGGAGCCGGGGTCTGCGCGCTCGGGCTCGTGCTCGTGCTCGACCTGCTGTCGGGAGCCGACCTCAACACCACCGGGGTGCTGTGGGCGCTGGCGGCGATGGTCGGCTGCGCGACCTACTTCATCATCAACGGCGACGACTCCACCGGCCTGCCCCCGCTCAGCCTGGCGGCCGGCGGCCTGGTCGTCGGTACGGCGGCCCTGGGCCTGCTCGGCCTGGTCGGGCTGATGCCGATGCGCTCGGCGTCGGTGCAGGTCACCTACGCCGGCGTCACCCTCGACTGGTGGTGGCCGATGCTCGCCCTCGGCCTGGTGACGGCGGCCGTCGCCTACGTCACCGGCATCGGCGCGGCCCGCCGCCTCGGCTCCCGCCTGGCGTCGTTCGTCGCGCTCAGCGAGGTCGTGGCCGGTGTGCTGTGGGCCTGGCTGCTCCTCGACCAGCTGCCCGCCCCGGTGCAGCTGCTCGGCGGTGCGCTGATCCTGCTCGGCGTCCTCGGGGTCAAGCTCGGCGAGCGCGACGTCGCCTCCGTCGAGCCCGACCTCAAGGTCTGACGTCCCCCACGACGCCGACCCGTCGTGCGCGACGGCTCGGCGTGGACTCGCTGCCGAGGCCCCGGTCGCCGCACATGTCACTGAGTGTTCGTCGCACATCCAGGGCGGTAGAGCGCCCAGGAACAGCGATGAACACTCAGTGACATGTCATGGGGGGGCACCGGAGCGGCTCGAGAGCCACCGATCCCCGACCAGACAGAGTCAGCGGGTGTCCTGGCGCTTGACGACGACCTCGCGCCCGATCAGCAGCAGCGCGGCCGCGGTGGGGATGGCCAGCAGCGCGCCGACGATGCCGAGCAGGGCGGTGCCGACGAGGGCGGCGATGACGGTGACGGCGCCCGGGACGTCGACCGACTTCTTCATCACGCGCGGGTAGAGCACGTAGTTCTCGAGCTGTTGGTAGATGACGTAGAAGACGATGCACGCGAGGCCGGCGTGGACGTCGGTCGCGAAGGCGATCGCGGTGACCACGACGGCGCCGAGGGTGGCACCGATCATCGGGATGATGTCGAGCAGGGCCACGACGAAGGCCAGCGCGACGGCGTACTGCTCGAGGCCGATGACGATCAGGAACACCAGCGAGGTCAGCCCGGCGCACAGGGCGACCACGAACGCGCCGGAGACGTAGCCGCCGATGTTGCGGATGATCCGGTCGCCGAGGCGGGTGACCCGGTCGCGACGCGACGCGGGGGCCAGGTCGTAGAGCGCCTTCTTGGTCGTCTCGAGGGAGGCCAGGAAGTAGAGCGTCAGCACGATGACGATGAAGGCGTTGAACAGGGCCGACAGCACCCGCAGTCCGAAGCCGAACGCACCGCCGAACAGGCCGCTGAGGAAGTCGCCGTCGGCGACGTAGTCCTTGATCTTGTCGATGACGTCGTACTCGTCGTCGAGCTCCTGGATCTTCCTGTTCTTCTGCAGGTCGTCGAGGTAGCCGGGCACGTTCTCGCTGAGTGCGGTCACCTGGTCGGTGATGACCGGCACGATCGCCACGACGAAGAGCGCGACCATGCCGAGGAACCCCACGATCACCGCCGCGCACGCCCACGAGCGGCGCAGCCCGCGGCGCCCCAGCAGCTCGACGGCGGGGTTGAGCCCGGCGGCGAGGAACAGCGAGACGACGACCAGCATCAGCACCGAGCCGATGCCGACGATCGCCTCGAAGAGGAACCAGGCGCTCAGGGCACCCAGGCCGCCGACGAACCCGAGGTAGAACGGGTTGCGCTTCTCGAACGGCGCTCCCTGCTGACCGAACTCACCCCCGTCGTGGGGCAGGTGGGCGGCGTCCTCGGCGCGGTCGGCGGCGTCCTCGGCGCGGTCGGCGGCGTCCTCGGCCCGGTCGGCCGCGCCGACGATCTCCTCGACGATCTCCTCGGCGATCTCGTCGGTGGTCTCGTGGTCGACGCGACCGGGCTCGGGGCTCAACTCTTGCTCGTGCCGGTCCGCTCGGCGCCCGCGTCGGAGTCGTCGTCGCCGGCGAAGCCGGCCACCACGTCGCGCAGCGAGGCCAGCTGGGCGGTGATGGAGTCGCGACGCTTGACCAGGCGGTCGAGCTCGGCCCGCTTGGCGGCGATCTCGCGGGCCACAGCGTCGTCGCTGCTGGCGGTGATCGCCTCGGCCTTCTGCTGGGCGGCGGCCACGATCTGCTCGGCCTCGCGCTTGGCGCGGTGCAGGGCGCTCTCGGCCTCGGCGGCCGACGCGGCCCTGCTCTCGGCCGACTGCTTGGCCGCGGCCGCGGCCCGCTCCTCGGCGGCGGCGACGCGGCGCTCGGCCTCCTCGACCAGTCGCTTGGTCTCGGCCCCCGCGGTGTTGTGGTGGTCGGTGGCCTCGCGGGCCAGCCGCTCCTTCTCGACCGCGAGGGTGCGACGCGCCTCGGCGACCTCACGGTCGGCCGCGGCCCGGGCCTGCTCGACCTCGCGGGTCGCGCCGGTGCGCATCTCGCTGGTCTCCTGCTGGGCCGCCAGGCGCAGCTGGTCGGCCTCGCGCTGGGCGGCCGCGACGATGTCCTTGGCCTCGGACTCGGCCAGCGTGCGCTCCTGGGCGGCGTCGGCCGCCAGGCGGGCGCGGGTCTCGTCGAGCTCGCGCAGCTGCACGACCTTCATGTCCTCGACCTCGCGGGAGGCGTCGGCGCGGATCGCCTTGGCGTCGCGCTCGGCCTGCGAGCGGATCTCGGCGGCGTCGCGCTGGGCCACCCCGCGGATCTCGTCGGCCTCCTCCTCGGCGAGGCGCAGCATCGTGCTGGCGCGGCCCCCGAGGCCGGCGTACGACGGCGACTTCTGCTCGGCCAGCTGCTGCTGCAGCTCGGCGAGCCGCTTCTCGAGGTCGAGCGCGCGCCGCTCGGACTCGGTCAGGCTCGCGCTGAGCCCGGCCTTCTCGCTGCTGAGCTGACGCACCCGCGAGTCGACGGCGGCCCGGTCGTAGCCGTTGCGGCGCACGACGGGGAAGGTGCTCTGGGCCGCGGTCGTGGCGGGGCCGGGGGCGCCGCCGGCAGCGGGACCGCCGGGCGCCGGGGGCAGGACCGGGCGGCCGGGCTGGGCCGGCTGGGCGGGCCGGACCTG
>CALRVO020000198.1:0-7064 GCA_943371595.1 Sphingomonas paucimobilis | reverse complement strand
TGCACGCGTGCAGAAGGTCCACGACTATCGCGAACGGGTGCTACTCGAGGAGCTCGGCCGCCTCGAGCCACTCGAGCTCGACGTCGTCCTTCTCGGCCAGGACGGTCTGGAGCTCGGCGGAGATGGTGGCGATGCGCTCGTAGTCGGTGCCGGCGGCGAGCACGGCGGCGTTGAGCTCCTCCTCGCGCGCGATCAGGCGCTTGAGCTGCTTGTCGAGGCGGGCGACGGCCTTGCGGGCGGCGCGCTCCTCGGCCGAGCCGGCCTTGGCCTTCGACGACGTCGGCGCGGTGGTGGCCGTGGGCGTGACGGCGGCGGGCTGGGCGGCCCGGCGCTCGAGGTACTCGTCGACCCCACGCGGCAGCATCGAGAGCTTGCCGTCGCCGAGCAGCGCCCACACCGAGTCGGTGACGCGCTCGAGGAAGTAGCGGTCGTGGGAGACGACGACCAGGGTGCCCGGCCAGCCGTCGAGGAAGTCCTCGAGGACGGTGAGGGTCTCGATGTCGAGGTCGTTGGTCGGCTCGTCGAGCAGCAGGACGTTGGGCTCGGTCAGCAGCAGCTTGAGCAGCTGGAAGCGACGCCGCTCGCCACCGGACAGGTCGCCGAGCCGGGCGGTGAGCTTGTCGCCGGTGAAGCCGAACCGCTCGAGCATCGAGGTCGCGGTGATCTCACCGTCCTTGGTGACCGTGACCCGGCGGATCGCCTCGACGGTCGGGAGCACCCTCCCCATCGGGTCGACGTCGTCGAGGGCCTGGGTGAGGTGTTGCAGGGCGACGGTCTTGCCGAGCTTGACCCGCCCGGCGTTGGGCTGCAGCGCACCCGACAGCAGCGTGAGCACCGAGGTCTTGCCGGCGCCGTTGACGCCGACGATGCCGACCCGGTCGCCCGGCCCCAGGCGCCAGGTCGCGTCGGTCAGCAGCCGGCGCTCACCGCGCTGCAGGTCGGCGTGCTCCATGTCGATGACGTCCTTGCCCAGCCGCTGGGTGGCGAACTTCTGCAGCTCGAGCCGGTCGCGGGGCGCGGGGACGTCCTCGAT
This sequence comes from Sphingomonas paucimobilis, assembly GCA_943371595.1. Lineage (GTDB taxonomy): Bacteria > Actinomycetota > Actinomycetes > Propionibacteriales > Nocardioidaceae > Nocardioides. Next base: position 6,031 of record CALRVO020000198.1, on the reverse strand, counting down.
GAGCCGGTTGGCGGCGTCGATGCGGAACTTGGGCTTCGCCGTGCGGGCGGGGGCGCCGCGGCGCAGCCACGCGAGCTCCTTCTTGGCGAGGTTCTGGCGGCGCGACTCGGTCGCGTCGGCCTGGCGCGACCGCTCGGCCTTGGCCAGCACGAACGCCGCGTAGCCGCCCTCGTAGACGTCGACCTGGCCGTCGTGGACCTCCCAGGTGTACTGGCAGACCTCGTCGAGGAACCACCGGTCGTGGGTGACCACGACGAGCGCCGACGTACGCCGCTTGAGGTGGTCGGCCAGCCAGGCGACGGCCTCGACGTCGAGGTGGTTGGTCGGCTCGTCGAGCACGATCAGCTCGTGGTCGCCGAGCAGCAGCGCGGCCAGGGCGCAGCGACGGCGCTCGCCACCCGACAGCCCGTGCACCGAGCGGTCGAGCTCGACGCCGGCGAGCAGCTCGGTGACGATGCCGCGCAGGGTCGCGTCGGCGGCCCACTCGTGGTCCTCGAGGCCGCGCAGCACCGCCTCGCGCACCGTGTGGGTGTCGTCGAGCTCGTCGCCCTGGTGGAGGTAGCCGACGAGCAGGCCGCGGCTGCGCGAGACCCGACCGGTGTCGGCCTCCTCGAGGCCGGTCATCACCTCCAGCAGCGTGGTCTTGCCGTCGCCGTTGCGGCCGACGATGCCGATGCGGTCACCGGCCCCGATGCCGAGGGAGACCTCGGTGAGCAGCGGGCGGACGCCGTAGGACTTGGAGACGCCCTCGAGGTTGAGAAGGTTAGACATGGGTGGGCACCACGTGCGATCCGGCCACGGCGCCGTTGGCGACGAGGACCCTGGGGTGGCCGGTGCGCATGAGGGCACCGGCCAGGTCTCGGGCGTGGTCTGCTGACTCGCAGAGGAAGACCACGGTGGGGCCGGAGCCCGACACGATGCCGCGCAGCGCGCCCTCGGACTCGCCGCGCTCGATCAGCGTGCCGAGCTCGGGGCGCAGGTCGACGGCGGGGTCCTGGAGGTCGTTGCGCAGCGTGCGCGCGAGGCTGAGGGGCTGGCCGGTGCGCAGGGCGCCCAGCAGGTCCTCGGCCCCGGGGGGTGTCGGGTCGGCGTCGGGGAAAAGCGTGTCGAAGTGGGCGTAGACCGCGGGGGTCGACAGGCCCTCCATGCTGGGGACCAGCACCCACCACCAGGTGCCGACGTCGGCCACCGGCTCGACGAGCTCACCGCGGCCGGTGCCCAGCGCCGTACCGCCGAGGAGGGCGAAGGGGACGTCGCTGCCGAGCTCGGCGGCGATGCGCAGCAGGTCGGCGTCGGGGGTGCCGAGGTCGTGGAGCCGGTCGAGGGCCACCAGGGCGGCCGCGGCGTCGGCCGAGCCGCCCGCGAGGCCGCCGGCGACCGGGATCGCCTTCTCGACCGCGAGGCGGCCGGTGAGCTCACGCCCGTGGTGGCGCCCGAGCAGCACCGCGGCCCGGTGGGCGAGGTTGCCGCCGTCGACGGGGATGACGCCGGCGTCGACCCAGTCGGCGACCGACAGCTCGACGGAGAGGTCGTCGGCCGGGTGGGCCGTGAGGTCGTCGCAGAGCCCGATCGCCTGGTAGACGGTCGTCAGCGGGTGGTAGCCGTCGTCGCGGACGCCGCCCACGCCGAGGTGGAGGTTGATCTTGGCGGCGGCGCGCACGGTCACCGCGGCAGGCGTGCTCATCACGCGGCCTTCAGACCGGCGGCGAGCTGGGCGAACTGCTCGACCGACAGCATCTCGCCGCGAGCGAGGGGGTCGATGTCGGCGGTGGCGAGGGCGCGGTCGACGAGCTCGCCGTCGGCGAGCGAGCGCAGCGCACCGCGCAGGGCCTTGCGGCGGTGGGCGAAGGCGGCGTCGACGACGGCGAAGACCTCCTCGCGGGAGGCGGTCGTCGCCGGCGGGGCGCGGTGGACCCAGGCCACCAGGCCCGAGTCGACGTTGGGCGCCGGCCAGAAGACGTTGCGGCCGATGGCGCCGGCCCGGCGCACGTCGGCGTACCACGCGGCCTTGACCGACGGGACGCCGTAGGTCTTGCTGCCGGGGCGGGCGGCGAGCCGGTCGGCGACCTCGGCCTGCACCATCACCAGTCCACGCTGGAGGCTCGGGAGCAGCGCCAGCAGGTGGAGCAGCACCGGCACCGAGACGTTGTAGGGCAGGTTGGCGACCAGCGCTGTCGGCGGCGGCCCGGGCAGCCCCGTGACCCGCAGGGCGTCGGCGTGGACGAGCTCGAAGGCCCCGACCTGGTCGGGCGCGTGCTCGGCGATCGTCTCGGGGAGCAGGGCGGCGAGCTTGTCGTCGATCTCGACCGCGACCACGTGCTGCGCCACGTCGAGCAGGGCGAGCGTGAGCGACCCCAGCCCCGGCCCGACCTCGACCACGACGTCGTCGCCGGTGATGCCGGACTCGCGCACGATGCGCCGCACGGTGTTGCCGTCGATGACGAAGTTCTGGCCCTTCTGCTTGGTCGGCCGCAGGTCGAGGGCGGCCGCCAGACGACGTACGTCGGCCGCCCCGAGCAATCTCGGAGCGGCCGACGTCATGCGGGTCAGGCTATCTGCGCGGGTCGGGCGTCAGCGGGGCAGGCCCAGCTTGGCCGCGCAACCCGGCCACGAGCCGTAGCCACCGGTGGCGGCGCGCAGCCGCTCGGCGACCGCGATCTGCGCCTCGCGGGAGTTGTTGCTCGGCAGGCCGGAGCCGCCGTAGGCCTGCCAGGTGCCGAGGTTGAACTGCAGGCCGCCGTAGTAGCCGTTGCCGGTGTTGATGGCCCAGTTGCCGCCGGACTCGCACTGCGCGAGGGCGTCCCAGACCGTGCCGCCGCTGGAGTAGTCAGCGGCCGCGACCTCGGGCTCGGGGGCGGCGGTGCCGACCTTGACGATCGCGTCGACGGGCTCACGGGTCACCGTCTGCTTGATCACCCGGCGCTTCTCGATCGTGCCGTTGACGACGACCAGGCGGTAGGTGACGTCGCGCAGGCCGACGCGTCCCTCGCGGGCCACGGTCGTCTCGCCCTCGGTCATCGAGTCGTCGTCCTGCTCGATGGTCGAGAAGTCGATGGCCTCGCCGTCGACGACCTTGCGGGCGAACTTGACGTCGGTGAAGACGATGGTGTCGCCGCTGTCGACCGCCGCGCCCGGGGCGGGCTTGGTGCGGTCCTGGTCGTTGAGCGTCACGCCGACCTGGCGCAGCGCGTCCTTGACGGTGAGCGCCGGGACCGAGCGCACGACCGGCTTGCGACCGGCCAGGCGGAAGGTGAGCTTCTTGGCGGTGACGATGTCGAGGTCGACACCGTCACGCGGGATCGACAGGCTGCGGTCGAGGTCGAGCCGCGCGTTGTCGTAGGTGCGGCCGAGCTCGCCGAGCGCCGAGGCGACGTCGGTGCTGGTGACCCACTGCGTCGTCGTCTCGCCGTCGACGGTCAGGGTGACCGGGCGGCCGAAGCGCACGTTGATCAGGGTGCCGTCCTCGACGGGCTCGTCGAGTGCGGGAGCGACGACGTCGTGCTCGCCGACCTCGATGCCCTCGGCGTCGAGCACGTCACCGACGGTGTCACCGAGGGCGCTGACCTCGCGGGTCTCGCCGTCGACGCTCACGGTGACGTCCTTGCTGAGGGCTGCGTAGCCGAGCGTCGTACCGGTCACGGCCAGCACCACGCCGGCGACGAGGGCGACCAGGAGCTTCTTGCTGTGCAGCGCGCGGCGCATCGGGCCGCGGGGGTTCTGAGTCAGGGTGTCGTGTTCATGGGCAGTCATCAGGTTCCGAACGTCGCGCTCCCCGGGCCTCGGGCGGCCGACGCCCCGCACGCACGACCCAGGGTTCGGGCCGCCCGTCTGCGGGTGTCGAGCCCACTTCCTCGGGCCCGACGCGCGCCGGACGGGTCTTCCCGATCCCGGCCAACGCCATCTAGAACAGCAGCGTCCTCGTCGAGAACGCAAACCCCGGACCCCCGGCTGAGGCGGGTGTCGTGGTCAGGATCACCCCGCCAGCACCACACCTGTCACACCCGCCCCAGCCGACGCCGACCCGTCGTACATGTATGACGGGTCAGCCCCAGGGCCCTCCGAAGGCGGCGTCGGTGTTGGCGTCGAGGGCGCGGCACAGGGTCTCGAGGTCGTCGCCGCGCACCTGCGCCATCGCCCGCACCGTGAGCGGGACGAGGTAGGAGGCGTTGGGGCGACCCCGGTAGGGGGTCGGGGTGAGGTAGGGAGCGTCGGTCTCGACGAGCACCCGGTCGAGCGGCGCCAGGGCGAGGGCGTCGCGCTGCGGCTGGGCGTTCTTGAAGGTGACGGTGCCGGCGAAGGAGAGGTGGGCCCCGCGGTCGAGGCAGCGCCGCGCGACGTCGGCGTCGCCCGAGAAGCAGTGCATCACCCAGCGCTCGGGCGCCCCCTCCTCGTCGATGACCCGCAGCACCTCGTCGTGGGCGTCGCGGTCGTGGATCACCAGGGTCTTGTCGAGGCGCTTGGCCAGGTCGATGTGGCGCCGGAACGACTCGACCTGCGCGGCGCGCCCCTCCTCCCCGGTGCGGAAGTGGTCGAGACCGGTCTCGCCGACCGCACGCACCTTGTCGTGGGCCTGCGCCAGCGCCTCGATCTCGGCGAGGGCCTCGTCGAGACGGCCCTCGGCGGCCAGCCGGGGGGCCTCGTTGGGGTGCAGGGCGACCCCGGCCACGATCACGTCGTACGACGCCGCCACCTCGACCGCCCAGCGCGCCCCCGGCAGGTCGCAGCCGATCTGCACGATCCGGGGCACCCCCACCGCGGCGGCCGCGGCGAGGGCCTCGTCGGTGCTGAGCCAGTCGCCGTCGGCGATGTCGAGGTGGCAGTGGTTGTCGACCACCGGGTGCGGCAGCGGTTCGGGCGCCGGCGGGCGCTCGCGGTCGCGGCGCGACCCGCTCTTCTCCTCGGTGGGCGCGCGCTCGCGGGTGGGACCGTCGGGATCGGCGGGGTCGGCAGCGCTCACGCCGAGGTCACCCGTTCGAGGATCGCCTCCGCCAGGGCGTCCGGCGCGTGCACCGGGATCCAGTGGTCGACGCCGGCCAGGACGACGAGCTCGTAGTCGGCGGCGACGTGGTCCTCGGTACGTCGGACGCCGGCCCGGTCGAGGAAGTCGTCGCCGTCGCTCCACACCAGGGTGGTCGGCACCGTGATCGGGGCGCGCATCTGCCCACGGTCGGCGAAGGGCAGCGCGCGGTAGTAGGCCAGCCCGCCCGGCAGGGCCCCGTAGTCGACGATCTCCTCGCGGAACCGGTCGAGGTCCTCACGGGACAGGCCGGTGCGGCGCAGGTTCTTGTCCATGAACCCGCCCGGCTCGGCCGCCATCCGCTCGGGCAGGCCCGGGGGCTGGAAGGCGAGCATGTACCACGACTTCAGGCCCTGCTTCGACGTCACCAGCGCCTTGAGGAAGGCCTGCGGGTGGGGCACCGAGACGGCGGTGAGGGTGCGCGTCAGGTCGGGGTGGCGGGCGGCCACGGTCCACGCGACGATCGCGCCCCAGTCGTGGCCGACGACGTGGGCCGGTCCCCCGGTGAGCCCGATCAGGGCGGCGACGTCGTCGGCGAGGTGGGTGGTCGTGTAGTCGCGCCGGCGCGGGGGCCGCGCCCGCGGGGAGTAGCCGCGCTGGTCGGGCGCGAGCGTGCGGTAGCCCTGGGCGTGCAGCAGCGGCGCCACCAGGCGCCAGCACGAGGCACGCTCGGGGAAGCCGTGCAGCAGGACCACGACGTCGCCGTCGAGCGGTCCCTCGTCGACGACGTCGAAGGTGAGCCCCTCGCGGGAGAACTCGGTGATCCGTTTCATCGGGCGCCTCCGTGGACCAGGTTGTAGACCTCGCGCTTGGGCACCCCGGCCAGCTTGGCGACCTCGACGATCGCGTCCTTGCGGTTCATGCCTTGATCCTCCCGCTCCGCGACCGCCGCCCTCAGCGCCGACTCGTCGGTCGAGATGGGGGGCGCCGGAGCCGCACCGGCCACGACCAGGGTGACCTCGCCGCGCACGCCCTCGTCGGCCCAGGCGGCGAGCTCGGCCAGGCCCCCTCGGC
>CALRVO020000197.1:0-7078 GCA_943371595.1 Sphingomonas paucimobilis | reverse complement strand
GCTCCCGCCGCACAACCCGGTCGACGGACGCGGCTCCGGCTGCCAAGGTGGAGGGCATGAGCGACAACGAGGACCTGAAGGCCAAGATGCGCGAGGCGCTCGACCGCAAGAACCGCAAGGAGAAGGGCGTCCACCAGGACGGTCCGGTTCACGAGAAGGCGCACGGGGCCGAGGTCGAGGCCGGTGCCGCCCCCAAGATGCACCGCCGCAAGGCCGGCGGCGGCGGAGCGTAACGAGCCGACCGAGGAACGAGGTCGGGGCGTGCGAGCGGAGGGTTGAGCAAGCGCGCGACCGAGGAACGAGGTCGCGACCGCGCGTCGAAACCACCGCAGCGGGAGCGCGTCCGGGCCACGGACCCCAACGGCTGCGAGGTGCTGCTCCCTGACAGACTGCCCGTCGTACCCCAGACGAAGGAGACAGTCGTGCAGTTCGGTCGCAGCTACGAGGAGTTCGAGGTCGGTGCGACCTACAAGCACTGGCCCGGCAAGACGGTCACCGAGTACGACGACCACCTCTTCTGCCTGCTCACGATGAACCACCACCCGCTCCACCTCGACGCCAACTACGCCGAGGAGACCACCCAGTTCGGCAAGAACGTCGTGGTCGGCAACTACGTCTACTCGATCCTGCTGGGCATGTCGGTCGCCGACATCTCCGGCAAGGCCATCGCCAACCTCGAGGTCGAGTCGCTGCGCCACGTCGCACCGACCTTCCACGGCGACACGCTCTACGGCGAGACGACGGTGCTCGACAAGACCGAGAGCAAGAGCAAGGACGACCGGGGCGTCGTCTACGTTGAGACCATCGGCTACAACCAGGACGGCAAGGTCGTGTGCATCTTCCGTCGCAAGGTGATGGTGCCCAAAAACAGCTACCTCGAGCAGCGCGGGGGCGAGCAGCCGGGTCGCCCGGTGCCGCAGCCCGACAAGAACTGGGCCGGACCTCAGGCCGACTGACCGGCTGGCCGCTCCACGGCGAACGCCCGGGCCAGCGGCAGCAGCGCCAGCACGAGCACGGCCGGCACGACGAAGCCGACCCGCAGGGAGTCACTGCCCACCAGACCGGTGAGCACCGCTCCGAGGAGCGCACCGGCGTAGTTGAACTGGTTGAAGCGCGCCACCACGGCGTCCCGCCGCGCCGGTGACCCGCCGCCGATGCGTCCGGCCGCGGAGAAGCTCAGCGGCGCGACCACGGCCATGCCCGCCCCGGTCACCGTGAACCCGAGCACCGCCACCGGCCAGCTCGGTGCCGCCACCACGGTGACCAGGCCGAGGCAGCCGACCACGGCGCCGACGCGGAGCACGGGCACCACCCCGTGGCGGGCGACGAGGTGGTCTCCCACCAGCCGGACGACCAGGCTGGCGAGCAGGTAGGGGAGCGTCGCGAGGGCCACCAGCTGCGCGGGGGCCACGACGGTGCGGTCGAGGTAGGTCGCGCCCCAGGTCGTCGCGGCGGTGTCGACCATGTAGAACACGACCATCCCCAGCCCCACCAGCAGGATCGGCCGCCACGAGACCCCGCCCGCCGGGTCGCCTGCCGGGTCGCTTGCCGGGTCGGGTGTGCCGACGGCCTGGGCGCGGGTTACGAACGTCCCGAGCGAGGCGAGGAGCGGGACGACGGCGACCCCGGCGGCCGCCTGGTCGGGCAGCGCCGACGTCGCGAGCGTCAGCGCGGCGCCGAGCAGCCCCCCGAGCGTCCAGGCGGCGTGGAACGACGGCAGCAGCGGGCGCCCCGCGCGGTGCTCGACGGCCACCGCCTGCATGTTGGTGGTCGCATCGACCACTCCCAGCGCCACGCCGTACGCCGCGAGCCCGGCGACGAAGCCGGCGAACGCGGGCACGAGCAGCAGGAAGGGCGCCGCGACGGCGACGAGCAGCAACCCGGCGCGCAGCACCAGCGCGCTGTCGCGGCTGGCCGCCGACCGCTCCGCGAGGACCGACCCGACCCCGGCGAGCAGCACCATCATCAGCAGCAGCAACGAGAGCCGCAGCTCGTCGAGGTCCCACCGGTCGGCCGTGTCCGGCAGGCGCGTGGTGAGGCTGATGAAGACCAGGCCCTGCGCGCCGAACGCGACGGCGACGGCACGGCGGTGCCGGGCGAGCGGCCCCGCGAGCGGCCGAGTGAGCGAGGTCACGCCGCGATCGTGGCACGGCCGACCACCAATTCGCGCGATCGGCATCCCGAGCCCGGCCGGGTCCGCCACCATGCGCTCATGCCCAAGACGTCGCAGCAGCTGCGCAGCCGCACCGCCAGGAAGGTCGGCGCCCGAGCGACCGGCACGACCCCGCCCGCGGCCGCCCCCCGTCAGCCCCGCTCGGGCCTGGCCGACCGGCTGCGCTACGCCTTCGACAACTCGATGTCGCGAGGGACCCCGGCGCTGGTCGCCTGGTTGGGCGCCATCACGCTGGTGCTCATCGTCGTCTTCGCGGTGATCACCACGGTCACCGGCCTGCGCGGCGAGGACGCCGACGAGGGGTTCTGGAAGGAGCTGTTCTACAGCCTCAACCACGCCCTCGACGCCGGGTTCGTGGGCGGTGACACCGGGTCGTGGCAGTTCCTGCTGACGATGCTGGTGCTCACCCTGGCCGGGCTGTTCATCGTCAGCGCGCTGATCGGCGTGATCGCCGCCGGCATCGACGAGAAGCTCGCCGAGCTGCGCCGCGGCCGCTCGGTCGTGATCGAGGCCGACCACACCGTGATCCTCGGCTGGTCCGACTCGATCTTCACGATCATCAGCGAGCTGACCATCGCCAACGAGAGCCGCCGCAAGCCGGTCGTCGTCGTCCTGGCCCCGCGCGACAAGGTCGACATGGAGGACGACATCCGGGCGAAGGTCCCCGACCTGCGCGGCACCCGGGTGATCTGCCGCTCCGGCTCGCCGATGGACATCGACGACCTGCGCCTGAGCAGCCACACCACCGCCCGCTCGGTCATCCTGCTGGCGCCCGACTCCGACGACCCGGACAGCGAGGTCATCAAGTCGCTGCTGGCCCTGACCCACACCGCCGGCGACGACGGCACCGCCGTCGCCGGGCAGGGCCCGCGGATCGTCGCGGAGATCCGCAACCCCTCCAACCTCGAGGCGGCCCGGCTGGTGGGCACCGACCGCACCGTCCTGCTCGACATCCGCGACACCGTCGCCAAGCTCCTGGTGCAGACCTCGCGCCAGTCCGGGGCCGCCGCGGTCTACGTCGAGCTGTTCGACTACGACGGCGACGAGATCTACTTCCTCGACCAGCACGACCTGGCGGGTGCGACGTACGCCGAGGCGCAGCTGGCGTTCGAGGAGGCCACGGTCATCGGGGTGGTCGACACGCGGGGCACCGGCGGCCCCGTCCTCAACCCGGCGCCCGACACGCTGGTCGGCGACCGCACGCTGGTCCTGGTCGCCGAGGATGACGACGGCCTCGGTGCCGTGCGCTCGTCGGCCCGTCCCGACCTCGACGCCCTCGGCACCGCCGTCGAGGTCGCACCCGAGCCCACCCAGGCCCTGCTGATCGGCTGGAACGAACGTGCGCCGATCGTGCTGCGCGAGCTCGACAAGTACGCCCCGGTCGGCTCGACGCTCACCGTGCTCACCGCCTACGACGACCACGTCGCCGCCGAGCTGCCCGCGCTCGCCAACCTCGCCGTCACGGTCGTGGCCGGGCCGACCACCGACCGGGCCACCCTCGACCGGCACGTCACCGCCGACCTCGACCAGGTGATGGTGCTCTGCTACTCCGAGCACCTCGAGCAGCAGGCCGCCGACGCCAAGACGCTCGTGACGCTGCTCCACGTGCGCGACATCCTGGGCCGGCTCGACGTGTCGACCCCGGTGGTCAGCGAGATGCTCGACGACCGCAACCGGGTCCTCGCGCAGGTGGCCCACGTCGACGACGTCGTGGTCAGCGGCGAGATCGTGAGCCTGCTCGTCACCCAGCTCTCCGAGGACCAGCGGCTCGAGGCCGTCTTCGACCAGCTGCTCGGCGACGAGGGCGCCGAGGTCTACCTGCGTCCGGCCGACCTGTACGTGCGCCCGGGCCAGGTCAGCTGGGCGACCGTCGTCGCGGGGGCGAGCCGGCGCGGCGAGACCGCCATCGGGTTCAAGAGCGGCCAGGACGTGACGGTCAACCCCGCCAAGTCGGTCGTCCTCGACGTCGGTGCGGGGGACCGCGTGGTGGTGCTGGCAGACTCCTGAGCGTGTCTGCGCCGCCTGCCGAGCTCTGGATCGTCCGTCACGGCCCGACCGAGTGGAGCCGCGACGGCCGCCACACGTCGGTCACCGACCTGCCGCTGCTGCCCGAGAGCGAGGACGACGCCCGTGCCCTGGCCCCCCGCCTGGCCGACCTCGACCCCGTGCTCGTGCTGACGAGCCCGCGGCTGCGGGCCCGGCGTACGGCGGAGCTGGCGGGGTTCGCCGACGCCACCGTCGACGCCGACCTGGCCGAGTGGACCTACGGCGACTACGAGGGCGTCACCACCGACGAGATCCGCGAGACCGTGCCCGGGTGGAGCATCTGGACCGACGCCTGCCCCGGGGGCGAGACCGCCGACGAGGTGGGGGAGCGGCTGGACCGCGTGGTGGCCCGGGCCAGGGACGCCGGCGGACCGGTGCTCGCGTTCGCGCACGGGCACTCGCTGCGGGTGCTCGCGGCGCGCTGGCTCGGCCTCCCGGTCTCCGAGGGTCGGCTGCTGCGCCTCGACACCGCGACCGTGTCGGTGCTGGGCTTCGAGCGCGAGACGCCGGTCCTGCTGCGCTGGAACTCTTGACGGACCCCGGCGCCCCCGCGACGGTAGGACCCATGTCACTCACGGTCGGGTGCCCCCGCTGCGCCGCTCCGGTCGCCGAGACCGAGGTCGGCTGGGTCTGCGTCGAGCACGGCGTGACGGAGCCCTTGTGGCGTCCCGACGAGGTGACGTACGAGGGCTTCGCCGACCACCTGCGCCGGTCGGTGTCGATGCCGACCTACCTGCCGTGGCCCCTGAGCCCGGGGTGGAGCGTCAGCGACTTCGCCGCGGTCGGCGCCGACCCCGACCGGGCGCGCGCGACCATGACCTGCACCTCCGGGCCCAGCGCCCTCGACGGACCGGTCGACGTGATCGTGATCGCCGAGGAGGCCGGCATCGGGCTCGGCGCGCGGATCGCCGGCACCGTCCACGACGACCCGGGCGCCGAGATCGGCGACGGACCGCCCAGCGTGCGCGTGCGCATCGACCGGCAGGTCGTGCCGCTGTGGCCGGTCTCGACAAGCGCGGTCTCGCAGGAGTGGGACCGCTCCGTGGTCGCCGGTGAGGCCGAGGGCCGGTGGCTGTGGCTGGTGCTGCGCCCCGCCTCGGCGATGCTGCTGCTGCGCGACGACTGGATCCTGCGCGACGTCTCCGAGTCGGGCCCCCACCTCGTCGAGCTGCCCTTCGGAGGCCCGGCGCCCGTCTGGTGACCCGTCGTACATGTACGACCGGTCGACCGGCTCCACCACGCTGACCCGTCGTACATGTACGACGGGTGAGCGTGCGCTCACTCACAAGTTCGTGGAATCGGGGGGCCGGTGCGGGCGTCACTAGAGTTGGCCGGTGCGCATCGACCTCCACACCCACTCGGTCGTCAGTGACGGCACGCAGACGCCGACCGAGCTGGTCCTCGCGGCGCGCGCAGCGGGGCTCGACGTCCTGGCGCTGACCGACCACGACACGGCGGGCGGCTGGGCCGAGGCCGCCGTCGCGGCGCAGGACTGCGGTCTCACCCTGGTGCGCGGCATGGAGATCAGCACCAACCTGCGCGGTCGCGGCGTGCACCTGCTGGCCTACCTGCCCGACCCCACGCACCCCGGGCTCGCGGCCGAGCTGGCCCACATCCTGGACGGGCGCGGGTCGCGCGCACCGGCGATCATCAGCGCGCTGCAGCGCGTCGGCATCGAGCTCACCCTCGAGGACATCGCGGCCGAGGTGCCCGGTCGCCCCCACGTCGCCGACGCGCTCGTGCGCAAGGGCGTGGTGGCCTCGCGCGACGAGGCCTTCGCCGCCTACCTCAACCCCGGCCGCCCGGCGTACGTCGACCGGTACGCCGTGCCGCTGGCCACCGCGGTCCGCCTGGTCGTCGAGGCGGGCGGTGCGCCCGTCATCGCCCACCCGTGGGGCCGCGGACGCCGCGACTCGCTGCCGGCGACCGAGCTCGAGCGTCTGGCCCGCCTGGGGCTCGCCGGCATCGAGGTCGACCACCAGGACCACGACGCCGCAGCCCGTGACGAGCTGCACGCCATCGCGCGCGAACTCGACCTGGTCGCCACCGGGTCAAGCGACCACCACGGCCTCGGCAAGGTCGACCACGGCCTCGGCGTCAACACCACGCCGGTCGAGCAGTACGAGCGGCTCCTCGACCGGGCCGCCGCGGCGGCCGCCGCCTCCGGTCGCACCACGCCCGAGGTCGTCGCGCCATGAGCTCGGTGCTCGACACCGTGCTGCTCGTCGAGGTCTTCGTGACCCTCTTCGTGATCATGGACCCCGTCGGCACCGTGCCGATCTTCCTGTCGCTGACCAGCGGTCGATCACCGGCCGCGGCACGCCGCGCGGCCTGGCAGGCCGTGGCGGTGTCGTTCCTGGTGATCACGGTCTTCGCCTTCTTCGGCCAGCAGATCCTGTCCTACCTGCACATCTCGCTGCCCGCCCTGCAGTGCGCCGGCGGCCTGCTGCTCCTGCTGGTGGCCCTCGAGCTGCTCACCGGCAACGAGAAGGAGCCGACCGCCGCCGCCGGCACCAACGTCGCGCTCGTCCCGCTCGGGACGCCGCTGCTCGCCGGCCCCGGTGCGATCGTCGCCACGATGCTCTTCGTCCAGGACGTCGACGGCTGGTCCACCTTCTCCGCCGTCTCGCTCGGCGTCGTCGGCGTCCACGTCAGCCTGTGGGCGGCGATGCGCTTCTCGCTGCCGATCCTCAAGATCATCCGCGAGAGCGGCGTCCTGCTGGTCACCCGCATCGCCGGGCTGCTGCTCTCGGCGATCGCCGTCCAGCTCGTCGCCGACGCCGTCCGCGCCTTCATCGCAGGAGAGGGCTGACCGCGCGATAGTCGTGGACGTTGTGCACGCGTGCAGAACGTCCACGA